>CAZHLC010000298.1:0-2392 GCA_964532545.1 uncultured Leptospiraceae bacterium
GCTCAAAGAAGCCAGCCAACATAAGCGAAGCCCAGCCCGGTAATAATCAACATAACGCCCCAGAGCCAGTGCTGCCGGTACAATGAGGCTATTCTAACCAGCAGCTTGCTGTATAGAATAACCACCCCACCGCAAACAACCATGGGCCAGCGAGCCAGCCATATATCTCAGGGCTGAAGACTCGTGTAACTCTTCAGCAATCTTTTAAAAGTTAATCTGGCCGGTAATCACCCCGACCCCGGCAATGAGATAAAGCAATGCTACAATTCGGGCTACCAACATTGTGAGTGCCATATGCACCTTTTGCGGCAACAGAAAAACTGCATAATGGTAAAAGAGAAATTGACAGGCGGCGCTAAACTGATTTTGCAGGGGTATGGCTACTGAAACTGAAGTGCTTATTATCGGGGCAGGCCAGGCCGCTGCCCGCGAATAACGTACTCTTTACCGATGGTTACAGCGCCATACCTGAGCATCTGGCCTTGGGGCGCTTGATATCAGGTTCGAGCATATTGTGAAGGGGCCTGCCTTTCGGGTTTGCGGGCAGCCCGCCAGCTAGATAATGAATATGAAGAATAATTTTCTGATATAATGTCGAAAAAAACCGGGCCCAATCGTTATAATCAAAACACTTAAAGGAAAATAAAAATGAACATACAAAAACTCAAAGCCGCCGCCAAAGAATTTCTGAGTACCTACCCTGGGGGGTTTAACAACGAACACTTTGCAGATATTGAGAAAAAACACAAAATGGGCAAGCTTACTGACCTGACTCAAACAGTTTTTGCAAAAAACAAATTCAAAGATACCAATGAGAGTATTAACAATCTTATCAAACTGGTCGGCCAGTCTTCAATGGTATCAATGTTTGAAAAACCAAAGTTTAGAGACTTTGCGAAAGCACTGAAGCCGGCAGACAAAACTCAATTAGTCAATGGCCTGAAAAAGTTTTTACATGACAAGAATCAGCAGGCTGGTTTTGAAATGATACTTGAGGTTCTGACAAAGGGTAAACTGGCCAAGTGGTCGTTAATCACCGCCCCGGGGGCATACTTCAGGCCTGACGATGAAGTATTTATCAAACCCACCACAGCCAAAGGGGTAATTGAAGTATTTGAACTCAAGGGCCTTGAGTACAAACCGCGACCCAGCTGGCAGTTCTATGAAGAGTATCGTAAACAGATCAATGCCATGAAAAAAAAGGTCAGTAAAACACTCAGCCCCAGCAATGCAGCCTTCTCGGGTTTTCTGATGATGAGTCTACCCCGATGAAGGTGTTACGGGTTATTAACCTGGTATTAATTGTATTACTCAGTGCCAGCTCAGCCCTGGCTAAAATAATGCTGATGCCCCAGGAGGTTGAGTTTTTCGGCCAGGCGGGTTTGAGCAAACCCATGCTGGTGGCCTTCGGCAGCCTGCAAATGCTGGCAGCTCTGCTATTTGTCACTACAAAGCTGCGAAAGGCAGGGGCCATTCTGGCTGCCCTGGCCTTTCTGGGTTCAGCGATCACCATCTTCATTTCGGGTAATACTGCTTTCGGGCTGATTTCTCTTTTACCTGTGGCCTTGTCTACGCTGATTATTTTTCACAAAGATTGAGCAGACAACGAGAGTTCGCCGGGGCCTTCATTTAAAAACGGGCTACAGGCCTAGAGACCGGGTGGTTGCTCAGCGTTTTCTGTACCCTCGCCCGGGGTAATAAACAGCATGCTGGTTTTCGTTCTGGGGCGCGCCGTATGCCAGATACCCTTGGGTACGATCACAAAATCGCCAGACCTCTCAACCCGCACAACCTTCTGCTGACCATCAACAAGCAGTAAAAAGTCGGTGTCGCCTTCGAGCAGATAAACAAACTCATCGCCTTCAGGGTGAACCTCCCATGTGGGCCAGGCTTCAGAGAACTCAAACCGCTGAACCAGAACATGGCCCTTAAAGCTGGCATAGTCATGGGCAAGCTTTTCATAGAAATCAGGTGTAATAGACCGTAAATCAGCTGAGCCATCAGCTTGCAGCACCGGGCGATGCTCATCTAATGAATGTGGGCCGGGTTCAATCATCAGTTCATACCAGCGAGACGTTGTACTTAAGAACCATCGAGCCCTTCTACCATTTCAGCAGCAGAGCGAATCTTAAATAGAATCGATAATCGAATTCAGAGTCGCGCTGGGCCGCATCGCTTTGGCACACTTGTCTGGGTCGGGCCTGTAGTATCCCCCCAGATCAACTGAAGGCCCCTGGGCGGCATTGAGCTCATCTACAATCTTCTGTTCATTGTCAGTTAATTGTTGCGCAACAGCTTTAAAGCGTTCTTGCAGCTCTTTATTTGAGCTCTGCTCAGCAAGAGCCTGGGCCCAGTAAAGAGCAAGGTAGAAGTGGCTGCCCCGGTTATCAAG
>CAZHLC010000298.1:2492-5785 GCA_964532545.1 uncultured Leptospiraceae bacterium
CAAGAGCCTGGGCCCAGTAAAGAGCAAGGTAGAAGTGGCTGCCCCGGTTATCAAGCTCGTTTACTTTACGCGAGGGGGCCCGGCCTTCTTCGAGATGCTTTTCAATGGCCTGATCAAGAGTTTCAGACAGCACAGTTGCTGCCGGTGCCTTCTCTGCCATATGATCAAAGGCAGCAGTTAATGCACAGAATTCACCTAGAGAATCCCAACGCAGGTGAGCTTCTTTCACGAACTGCTGTACGTGTTTGGGGGCCGAACCGCCCGCACCAGTTTCAAACAGGCCACCGCCATTGAGCAGGGGCACAATTGATAACATTTTAGCACTGGTACCCAGCTCTAAAATAGGAAATAGATCAGTGAGATAATCACGCAGTACATTACCAGTCACCGAGATGGTGTCTTCACCCTTACGAATGCGCTCAAGTGAGAACTTCATGGCATCGGTAGGGGCTTTAATAAGAATATCAAGACCTTTCGTGTCATGATCTTGCAGATATTTTTCAACCTTGGTAATCAGCTGAGCATCGTGGGCCCGGTTCTTATCAAGCCAGAATACGGCCGGTGCAGCAGTGGCCCGGGCCCGGTTAACCGCAAGTTTAACCCAGTCTTTCACTGCGATATCTTTGGTCTGGCTCATGCGAAAAATGTCGCCACTGTTAACGTTCTGCTCAAGCAGCGCATTGCCCGAGCTGTCTACCACACGAATGCGACCTTCGCCCTGGGCCTGAAATGTTTTATCATGTGAGCCATACTCTTCGGCCTTCTGAGCCATAAGGCCAACATTAGAAACAGTGCCCATCTCGGCAGGTTTAAAAGCGCCATGCTTCTGGCAGTCTTCAACGATGGCCTGGTACATGGTTGCATAGCTGCGATCGGGTATAACAGCCTTGGCATCTTGCAGTTTACCTGCAGGGTTCCACATCATGCCGCCATCGCGTACCACAACCGGCATCGAAGCATCAATAATCACATTGTTAGTGGCATGCAGACAGGTGATACCTTTGTCTGAATCAACCATGGCCAGTTTCGGCTGGCGCCTATAGAGATCTTGAATATCTTTTTCAATCTCGGCCTGCTTCTCGGCCGGTAATTTTTTAATCTTGCTGTAAAGATCAACCAGGGCATTGTTTTCATCAAAGCCAACCGCCTCAAGGTCTGCCTGGTGCTTCTCAATTACATCTTTATAAAATACAGAAACACAGTGGCCAAAAATCATGGGGTCTGAGACCTTCATCATGGTGGCTTTCATGTGCAGTGAGAAAAGTACATCTTTAGTGCGGGCATCATCAATCTGTTCTTGAAAAAACTGGCGCAGCTTGGTAACGTTGATTACCGAGGCGTCAATGACTTCGCCTTCTTGCAGTGCAAATTTATCTTTGAGAGTAGTGCTACTGCCATCGACACCAACAAACTCAATAGAGACTTCATCGGCCTTACTCATGGTTGTCGACTTTTCGGTATCGTAAAAGTCGCCTTCGCTCATGTGAGCAACGTGGGCCTTTGAATTTTCAGGCCAGTCTTTCATCATGCGGTGGGGGTTTTTGCGTGCATGCCGTTTTACCGAAGCCGCAGCCCGCCGGTCTGAATTGCCTTCGCGCAGTACCGGGTTCACTGCACTGCCCAGTACTTTGGCAAAACGGGCGCGTAGCGCTTTTTCGTTATCGGTCTTTGGCTCTTCAGGAAAGTCTGGCAAGTCATAACCTTTTTCTTTCAGCTCTTTAAGAGCCTCTTGCAACTGTGAAATAGATGCGCTGATATTTGGCAGTTTCACAATCAGAGCTTCGGGTTTTTTGACCAGCTCGCCCAGATATGATAACTCATCGGGAATCTTCTGCTCTGCTGTCAGTTTTTCAGGAAAATTCGCTATAATTCTGCCTGAAAGGGAGATATCACGGGTTTCAATCTCAATACCGGTATTTTTTGTAAAAGCCTGCAAGATGGGTAAAAAAGAATAAGTCGCCAGTGCAGGGGCTTCGTCGATCGCTGTCCAAATTAGTTTTACGTCTGCCATAGTTAATTTCCAAGTTGTATAAGTTTGTGGCCCAAAGGCTCTCTGTGTAAATTTGTTTTGCCAACGTCGGGTCAACGCCTTTTGTTGGCCCTGACGATGGGCCATTTCTATAGCGTGAAATCAGGCCATTACCCTGGCCCCCCAGGCAGCAGCTGGCTGAAAATACTGTTGTTTTCACTGTTGGTATTTCAGTGCGCCCCCACAGATAAAATGGTTCATATTGAGGGCGGCACTTTGCAGCGGGTTTTGCAAGACGGTACGTTGCAGAAAATTAAAATCTCAACATTTCTACTTGATCAAACCCTGGTTACCAACGAGGCCTTTGCCTACTTCAGCAAAGAGGCGGTTTATCGCAGCGCTGCCGAACGGGCTGGTTTCGCTATGAGCTTTAAAATGGGGCAGAAAAAATTTCGGTGGATAGAACTACGCGGGGCAAACTGGCGACAGCCTTTCGCCAAAGAGATGAACCATACCATACGACCTGATCACCCGGTTGTGAGCGTAACCTGGTACGACGCCGATGCCTTCTGTAGCTATTATGGCAAACGCCTGCCCACAGAAGCCGAATGGGAATATGCAGCCCGGGCCGGCAGCCTGAAGCGCTTTCCCTGGGGTGATGGGCCCATCAAAGATGGGCGCTACGGTCTTAACTACTGGCAGGGGCGACCCTACCATGTCAATCTGCAGAAAGACGGTTTCAAATTTACCTCACCAGTCAAAGCCTTCAACCCCAACAAATTCAGAATTTATGATGCCGTAGGCAATGTCTGGCAATATACTGCCGATTGGTATGGCAAACTTAAAGCTGGCAATCACACGAACTATAAAGGGCCAGAAGAAGGCAGCGAAAAAGTAGCCCGCGGGGGCTCATGGTGGTGCAGCACCGAACTCTGTAACAGCTTTGGCCTCGATGTTCGCAGCCCCATAAACCCACGGCACGCCTACCCCCACTACGGCTTTCGCTGTGCTAAAGATGTAAAAATAAAAAAATGAGATTAGCTGTTTTATTCTTAACCATCGGCATGCTGTTCACTCTGCATAGACGCCCCCACCGCTGCCTCAAAAAAGCCGCACAGCTTATTAAGAAAAACTACAAAGAGGGCCATCAAATACTGCAATATACCGGCCTGCCAGATAAGTTTGCCAGACTGCTACGCTGTCGTTCGAAAAGACAACTACTGACCCGGTTGCCTAACTTTCTACATGAGATGGTACACTATGCGGGTTTCAAAACCATCGGCATTGGCCTTGACCGTATTCGGGTTTCGGGCGGTTCGCTACC
>CAZHLC010000299.1:0-5770 GCA_964532545.1 uncultured Leptospiraceae bacterium
CTTTGGGAGATGATGTATTCTGCCGGGGCCCGTATTTCTGAACTGCTGGCCCTCAATCTGCAAGACCTGATAAGTGATGGTAAGGTGGCAGAATATGTAACCGTGCGCGGCAAGGGCAGCAAAGAGCGCCAGGTTTTTCTGGGAAATAAGGCCCGCGAGGTTTTAAATGCCTATCTTGAAGTGCGCCGCGATATTCTGCGCCAGAACAGCAGGGCTGAGCAACGGGCCCTGTTTGTGAACGCCCGGGGTGGCCGACTGGGCCGCCGGGGGGCAGGCTATTTGCTGCGTCGCCGCCGCCTGCTGCTGCAGATGAACCGCGAATTTACTGTACACAGCCTGCGCCATTCTTTTGCCACTGATTTGATCGACAGTGGTTGTGATATTCGCCATGTTCAAGAAATGCTGGGCCATGCCAGTATCTCAACCACCCAGAACTACGTACAGGTGGCCAAAGAGCGCCTGATGCAGACTTTCTGGAAGGCCCACCCCCATGCCCGCCGCGATTAGCAGCCTGCCAGGGCAAAAATCGATTTTCAGCCAGTCTCAGCTTGAAACTATAGCTTAGATGGCTTTTCGTTCAACCACCATTTGCTGCGTACAGAAAGACGGCAAAATCGCCATGGCCGGTGATGGCCAGGTATCTGCCCAGAATACCGTGATGAAGGGCAATGCACAGAAGGTGCGCCGTATTTATGACGGTAAAATTCTCACCGGTTTTGCCGGGGCCACGGCCGATGCCTTTACCCTGCTTGATCTGTTTGAGGCCAAGCTACAGGCTTACAGCGGTAACCTTATGCGCTCGGCCGTTGAGCTGGCCAAAGAATGGCGTATGGATAAAATGCTCAGACGCCTTGAAGCCATGATGATTGTCGCTGATAAAGATACCATGCTGCTGGTTACGGGTAATGGCGATGTGATCGAACCCGACGAAGGTGTGCTGGCCATCGGCTCTGGCGGAAATTACGCCCTGTCAGCAGGCAAGGCTTTGATGAAACATTCAAAACTTGCCGCGAAAGACATTGCCAAAGAATCACTTGAGATCGCAGCCCAGATCTGTGTTTACACCAACGATAATATAACAGTAGAAACGTTTTAATATGATTGAAGGTCTTACCCCGAAACAAACAGTTAAGAAACTTGATGAGTTTATCATTGGCCAGGCCGATGCCAAAAAGGCTGTCGCCATTGCCCTGCGCAACCGGGCCCGCCGCATGGCTCTGGGTGATGACCCCATTAGAAACGAAATACATCCGAAAAACATTGTGATGATCGGCCCCACTGGTGTGGGTAAAACCGAAATCGCCCGCAGACTGTCAGCCCTGGTGCAGGCACCCTTTGTTAAAGTTGAAGCTACCAAGTTCACCGAGGTGGGTTATGTGGGCCGCGATGTTGAGAGCATGATTCGCGACCTGGTAAACAACTCGCTGAAGATGACCAGGGCCGAGCATGAAGTAGTTGTGCGGGCAAAGGCTGAGAAGCGGGCCGAAGAACGTATTGTTGATATACTCATGTCTGGTTCAGATGATGAGCCCTCTGAAGATGAAGACGACAAGCAGATTCGTGACATCTTTCGTAAGAAGCTCAAGGCCGGCCAGCTCGAAGACAAAGAAATCGAAGTAAAGGCGCAGACCAGCTCGCAGCCCATGATGCAGGTCATGGCCATGCCCGGTATGGAAGATATCGAAAACCAGATGCAGAGCATGCTGGGCGATCTGTTTCCTAAAAAAAAGGCAAACAAGAAGTTACCCATTGCTGAGGCCCGCAAGATTCTCATTGAAGATGAAATCGAGCAGCTGCTTGATCTTGATAAAATCAAAACTGAGGCCATTCAAAAGGCCGAGCAGAAGGGTATTGTTTTCTTAGATGAGATTGATAAAATTACCGCCCGCGAATCAAAGGGTGGCCCCGATGTCTCACGCGAAGGGGTGCAGCGTGATATTCTACCCCTGGTTGAAGGTTCTACTGTAAATACTAAACACGGTGCCATTAAAACCGACCACATTCTGTTTATTGCTGCCGGTGCCTTTCACCTCTCATCAGTTTCAGATCTGATTCCTGAATTGCAGGGGCGCTTTCCTATCAGGGTTGAGCTACAATCTCTCACTAAAGAAGACTATCTCTCAATTGTATCAAACCCCAAAAATGCCCTGAGTAAACAGTATCAGGCTCTGATGTCAACCGAGGGGGTGGCCCTCAAGTTTGAAAAAAGTGGCCTTAAAGAAATCGCCAATATCGCCTACGAAATGAATACCCAGAATGAAAATATCGGGGCCCGCCGTCTGCACACAATTATGGAGAAGTTGCTTGAGAATATCTCATTTAATGCAGAAAAACATAAAGATAAAGAAGTGATCATCGATGCAGATTATGTGCAGGGCCAGCTCAAAGATATTCTGAAAAACCAAGACCTTTCTCGCTATATTTTATAGTGCCCCAGGCACATATTTCCCGTCTAAATGGTTCATAGTTAGAAATGAGAAATTTATTTTTCTGCCGATATAGATATATGCGCCGCTTAATTTTATTCATTTTTCTGCTACAGCTGTGGCCAGCTCAGGTCTCAGCCCAGTATTTTTCGGCCAAAAAGAACTACAAGGCGGCCATTTCAGCCTTCAAAGAAAGAAACTATTACTCGGCCCGGCTGCTTTTTCAAGAAATTGTACATAAAGACCCCCTGGGCGATTATGGTGATGATGCCCAGTACTATCTGGCCCTGACGTACTTCTACGAGGGTGAGTATAAATCGAGTATCTTCGAGTTCAGAGTTTTGATGCGCGATTACCCAACTTCGAAATTCACGGTTCGCGCTGATTACTGGGTGGGTGAATGTTATTTTTTTCTTAAAGACTATACCGCATCGCTTGAAACCCACCATGCCTTTGTAAGAAAACATCCCAACCATAAACGCGCTGCTTACTCGCTCTATACCACCGGCTACATCTATATGCAGCAGAAGCGCTACGATGAGGCTATTGCCGAATTCAAACGGGCCCTTGACAAATATGCCGACAGCAAGATTGCCCCAGACATTGCTCTGAATGTGGGTATTGCCTTCTATAATTCGCGTGAATACAGCGAAGCCCGTCGCCAGTTTCGCGATTTGATTCTGCGCTATGGCAAATCAAATATGGTTGATGACGCCCAGTTCTGGATAGGTAAAACCCATTTTGAAGAGGGCAATTACCCAGACGCAGAAAAAGAATTTGGCTATGTGATTCAGAAGTTTCCTAAACAGTCACTGGCCCCAGAGGCCCTCTACTTTATCGGGCTGTGTCGCTATAAACAGAAAGACCTTGATGGTTCACTTGCAAGGTTGCGTCAAATAAGGTCTAAATATCCCCGCTGGAAAAAAACCGACCAGGTGTTCTTTCGTATGGGGCAGATTTACAACGAACAGAACAAGGCAGAACCGGCTGTGGCCCGCTTTAACAGTGTGGTGAAGAATTTTCCTGACAGTGAATACTATCTGCCCTCAATAGAGTTGCTGGGCAACATTTTGCAGAAGCAGGGCAAGGGGGCCCAGGCCATCGCCCTCTATGACAGGCTGTTGAACAACGAGAAGACCGACCCCAAAGTAAAACCCACCATCATGCGCAAGAAGGCCAGTATTCTTTTCTTAGACAAGAATTATGACGGTGCCTCGAAAGTTTTTGCCAATATCTATGAGACCTACCCCAACCGCAAAGATGCGCCTGAAGCCATGTACATGCATGCCCAGGGGCTGGTGAATCAGAATCTCAACAGTGAGGCTCTGGCGAAACTGAAAGAGCTGGTAGACCGCTACCCTGATTCAAAGTGGAAAGTTGACGCCTATTTCTTGCAGGGCGAAGTCTACTTCTCACTGTCAAACTTCACCCGGGCCCTGCAGAGTTATCGCAAGATTACCCGCTTTTACCCAAAGCATAGAAGAGATTACGAGGCTATGATGGGGGTAGGCTACAGCTATTTTCAGCTGCGCCAGTTTGCCCGGGCTGGTGATCAGTTTAAAAAGGTTCTGCGTAAATACAAAAAAAGAGAGCAGGCCGTACACGCCAACCTTGAGCTGGCCAGCTGTCTCTACAATCTGCGTGATTTTAAGGGCGCTTTAAGGTTATACCGCAAAATCAAAAAGTCATACCGTGACTTTGCCGGCCCGGTTGAAGAAGCCTATTTTCAGACAGCCTGGGTTTACCAGCGGCAGAAAAAATACAAAAGGGCAGCCAAAGAGCTGCGTAATTATCTCAAGCGCTACCCCGATGGTAAGCGTATGGTGGCAGCCTATTATTTTCTGGGCTGGGCCGAATACTATCAGGGAAATTTTGATCCGGCCATTAAGGGCTTTGACACAGCCTATAAAAAGGCCCCAGAAGAGAGCCCCTTCAAAGAGAAGGCCCTGCTTGATCTCAGTAAGGCCCAGAAGGCTGCAGAGCATCACCGTGATGCTTCGGCCAATCTGCGGCTGTTTATCAGGCAATTTCCGAAGGCGCGCTCAATAGAAGAGGCTCACTTCAGTCTAAGTGAAGCCTATCTGGCTCAGAAAAAACCTAACATGGTGATGCCGGTATATGACCAGCTGAAAGCCAAGTCGCCCGCTTCACCCTATCTGGCCGAGATTCTGCGCAGTCTGGGCGATTATTATCAGAACACCGGCAATACCCGGCGGGCTGAAGAAATCTATAGCCGTATTATTGAAAGCTCAAAATCGGTTGACGAAAAGCTCGAAGCCGAGTTTGCCAGGGTGGCCCTGTTTGTAAAAACCAACCGCCAGGCCAGGGCCAAAACTCAATTAAAGAAAATTCTCGATAATAAGAATGAAGAATATATTCCCTATAAAAGCAGGGCAGTGGTTGCCTATTTAGAGATTCTGTTTGGCGAGAAAAAGTATGATACAGCCATCGCCATGGCCCGCAAATACCGCCCCCAGTTTCGCGATGACCCCACAACCCAGAAAGATCTGAAGGTCTGGCAGGGGCGGGCCCTGATTAAACTGAAAAGATATAAGCAGGCTAACAAGCTGCTGGCAAAACTGCTGCGTGATCGTTCAATGGGCACCCTGGCTCGGTTTTATGCGGGGGTTGCCTGGTATCATCGCGGCAAGCTGAACCGGGCCTACGATTACTTCAAGCAGGTGCTGCAGAAATCGAAAGATGTGCTGGCGCCGCGCTCGCTCTATTACATGGGCGAAATCAATCTGAAGAAAAAGAAGTACAGCCGGGCGATTCGTGATTATACCAAGATAGTATATCTTTATACAGCCCACAGTGAACTCTACGAAAAGGCTCTCTATAAAACAGCCTATTGTTTTAAACGTGATCGCAAAAACAAAGAGTACAATTCGTACTTAGAGAAGCTGCGCGATGCCTTTCCTAAAAGTCGCTATATTGCAAAATTGCAGCAACTTTAGTTTTATTTCTTGAAAAGGCTCATGCCCCGCAAGAGGCGGCCCGCATTCTAAGTCATGCTCTTGATCTAATCAGGCGGGGTCAGTTGGCGTTGCGCGGTTAAAAACGCGGCGATAAATTGGTTTGCGGTAAAGAAACTGCAGCCATAGAGGCACATAGAGAAACAAATCAAACAGCCCGTTGCCAGCGCTGTAGGTGATGTCATCGATTATGATGCTGCCGCCGTCTTCGGTGGCCACCATGCGGTGGTGATGTCGCCATTTCTTGAGAAAAAATGGTAGCCTGGTACCCTCATCGACAAAGGCGATTTCATCGCCTCGTGCATAATTTTCGGTAATCAGGCTTTGCCAGTTCTGTTTAAAGAAAATAAAATTCAGCTGCAGATGAAC
>CAZHLC010000300.1:0-5766 GCA_964532545.1 uncultured Leptospiraceae bacterium
CATGCCAGCATTAGCCTGAAACCGGCCATCGAAAAGAATATGAACCTGACCTTTCACGTAACCACAGACAAGGCCCGTGAAAAGTGCAGCTTTAATATAGTCAACATGGGGCCTGCCACAGAGCACGGGGCCCTGGTACAGAGCCCCAGCACCCGGGTAAAATCGACCTGCAAGCTGCTGGGCTCAAGTGGCACAACCAACAAGGGTTATATCAATGGTTTAAAAACCGCAGGCACCCCCAGCTCGCTGAAGCTGAAAATCTATTCTTCTGGCAAGCTGGTTGCCGACAGTAGCTTCAGCTTTGTATATCGTGATACTGAGTTAATTGGCAAGGGTTGCCCGAAAACAAAACACGCCAGCGGCGATCTCTATCTCAAGTTTTGACGCCATTCGTGCTGATCGCAACGTCTAACCACATGAAAAAAATTCTTTTTTTGTCATTGTCAATGACGCTGCTTTCATACTGCAAATCAACCGAACCTTCATGTATAGATCTTTATATCGCACCCCACGCCACCATCAACCTGAAACCAGGTTTTACCCAGAATGGCACCTATAAATTCGAAATTAGAAGCGAAACAGGCTTTGAAAACTGTTATTTTAACATCAGCAACATGGGCCCTGCAATGCCCATGGGCAAAGTTGTACAGGGCCCCTCAACCCGTATCGACTCTAACTGCAAACTGGTATCGGCCCGCGGTATTACCAACAAAGGCCACGTTAACAGCTTAAAAACTACGGGTACCCCTGCCACCATGAAGATCAACATCTATAAAAAGCGTGCTTCTATTGCCAGCAGTAGCTTCAGCTTTAACTATAAAGAAACTGAACTGAAAGGCAGGGGATGCCCGAAAACAAAACACGCTACGGCCGACCTTAATCTCACATTCTAATATTTTCTTGTAACTCTGCCCCGGCCCGGGTAACTCATCATTATATGAGACGTTTTCTGGTATTTCTTACTCTTTCTACTACCATGGTGTGTGCTGGTGGTACCAAGTCTATTCCCCTGAATAAGGGCAAGTGGGCCCAGGCCATTTTTGCCGGTGGCTGTTTCTGGTGTATCGAGCCGCCCTTCGATAAACTCGATGGCGTTAAGGCCACCATTTCTGGTTATATCGGTGGCAAAGAGAAGGGCCCCAGCTATAAACAGGTGGCCTATGGTCTCACAGGCCATACTGAGGCCGTTATGGTATTATATGACCCTAAAAAGGTAAGCTATGAAAAACTGCTTAATGTATTCTGGCGGCAGATTAATCCCACTCAGGTAAACGGGCAGTTTGTAGACCGGGGCACACAGTACCGCACCGGCATTTTCTACCTGAATAAAAAACAAAAAGCCCTGGCTGAAAAATCAAAGGCAGCCCTGGCTGAAAGTGGTAAGTTTAAAAACCCCATCGTAACTGAGATTACAAAGGCCACTGCTTTCTGGCGGGCCGAAGAGTATCATCAAGATTTTTACAAAAAAGACCCAAACCATTATTACAGATACCGCCGCGGTTCAGGGCGCGACCAGTACCTCAAATCTGTCTGGGGAAAATAAGACGCAGGGCCCATAGGCCTTTTGTTCTGCCAAAATTCTTCTTTATGGCCTGTGATTTGAGCCAAAACTATCCCCCGGTGCCATGACAATATATCGCACAGATTATATCTTTGTCATCGGTGGTGATGGCTACATAGGCTGGCCCCTTGCCATTAATCTTGCCCTTAAATACCCAAAGCATCAGGTATTGATACTCGATAACTTTCTGCGGCGTCGCCTGGTTGACCAGGTTGGCTCAAACAGCATTGTTCCTATTGAGACAATTGATAAACGTATTGCTGCCTTTGAAGCAGAGTTCGGCCAGAATAATCTTGAGTATATCGAGTATGACCTGACCAAACCCGGCATCGAAGAGCTGCTGGCCGAGAAAAAGCCTTCGCTGATTTACCATCTTGGCCAGCAACCCTCTGCCCACTACTCAATGAAGGGTGTCGATGAAGCCACCTTTACCCTGCGTAATAACGAAGAAGGCAACCTGCGCCTGCTCTGGGCCATGCACGATGTGCTGCCTGACAGCCACCTGGTAAAACTGGGTTCATTCGGTGAATACGCCAAGTGCGGCCTTGATATTGCCGAGGGGTACTTTCAGCCTGAATACAAGGGCAGGCTGGCTGATAAGAAGACTCCTTTTCCCCGTGAGTATGATGATATTTATCATTTCCAAACGGTTCAAGACAGCAACTTTATTTCAATGGCCTGCCGCAAATGGCAGCTGCGCATTACTGATATTATGCAGGCCACGATCTTTGGTACCTATACAAAATCAGCGCCGACTCTCTACAGCCGTTTTGATTATGATGAGTATTTCGGCACAGTTATTAACCGCTTTATAGCCCAGGCGGTGACCGGCTTACCCCTGACCATCTATGGCACAGGCCACCAGCGCACAGGCTTGATGGCCCTTGAAGATGCCATCAGCTCACTGACTCAGGTCTGTGAATCAACCCCTGAAAAGGGCCAGCACCAGGTTATTAACCACGTAGTCGAGAAACGTTTCTGTATTAATGAACTGGCCGAAATAGTCAAAACAGAGGCGCATGCTCTGGGGCTGAATGTAGAGATCAGCCGGGGTGACTATAACCCTCGCGAAGAAAACCTGCAGCATAAAGAAGACTACAATATCGAAAGTGAATACCTTAAGCAGCACGAGCTGGCTACTCATTCGATCAGCAATGTGGTTAAAGAAACTCTTGGTATCATTGAAAAGTTTGCAGACCGAATTAACCAGCAGGTGATTGCCCCCTCTTTTTCATGGAAGAACGGGCCGCAGCAGGTTCACTCGAATCGATGAACACCAGCCCCAGCCTGCCGACAAGTGCAGAGCTAGATGATGCGAGCTGGTTGCATTTCAGAGAGCGCTATTTTAATTACCAACGCCTCAACCTTAACCCCGGTACTCTCAGCTCTCGCTGGCAATTGCCAACTGAAGAAGACAAAGAAGAACTGGCAGCCTACCCCCTGGGTAGCTACCAGCAAGGCCGGGCCTTTCTTGAATCAGCCAGAGGTTTAGCAGACGCTCTCTGGCCATCAACTGAATTTGAGCTGGCGATTACCGCCGGTACCAGCCAGTGCCTCAATTCGCTGCAGCTCTCTCTGCTGGCGGCTCTGCTCAGTAAACACCCTGCACCTGTTCGGGTATTGAGTACAGCCAACGAGCACAAGGGCGGTATTGGCGGCTTTGACAAAAACCACCTGTTTGAACTGTTTGAGCTTAATCATAATGAAGAGTATAATACGGCTGCCTTCAAAGCCAAATTGAGGCAATGGCAACCCCAGATTCTATTTCTATCTCATCTAAGCTATAATCTCGCTCGGCTGTTGCCCGTGGCCGAGTTGGCCAGCATAACCAAAGAGATTCTGCCTCAATGTGTAGTCATTGTTGATGCCGCCCAGTCTCTGGGGCTGCTCGAGCCACCACTCACTACAGAAATCGATTTTGTGCTGGCCAGCTTTCATAAATGGCTGGCCGGCCCCCTGGGCACAGGCATTCTATTTGTGAATAAGAACCAGAGTCTGATAGAAGGTATTCAATTCAATGGTGAGAGCCTCTCGGGTTCGCTGTTTGAAATGGCCGGGGGTCATGATTTCGACAAGTACCAGCAGTTAACCCGGGTGCTTGAGATAGTACATAGCCTGGGGCTGGCTACCATCGCCCGCCGCAGCCAGCGACTCTGTGCCTACTTTGCCAGCAGCCTTTTCAAACTGCTGCAATCAATACAGATTAAAGCCACCTTCATGGGCCTTGATGCAGAGATCAATCTCTCAGACATCGATAACCCAGATCTTTATGCCGGCTATTTCTCAGTAGATTTTGCCTCACTAGACAGCTACCAACTCTATAGTGCGCTGAATGAAAAGGGCATTCACTGCAAATGCATTAAAGATGAACGTCACAACATTCTGCGCTTCGGTTTTCAGTTTTTTGAGAGTACCGCCCGACTTGATAAGGCGCTTACAACAATTTCAGCCTGTTTAGAAAATGTTTAATTTTCTATTAAACCATTTGTTTTTTCTGGGGCTGCTATTTTTTCTTGTGATCGCCAAAATAGATTTTGGCCTGCATCTCAATACCTTTGGTGTTGATGGGTCATACTATTTTGACATCGCCCGCAACATCTATGAAGGCAATGGCATAGCAACTAACGGCTCGCTGTACCATCAGGGTATGCAGCAGTTTTCTCACGCCAGCCCCATCTACCCCCTCTGGCCGTTGCTGCTGGGCACTCTTGCTCATCTTCTGGGTATTTTTACAGCGGCCACCTGGGTACCCGTGGCCTTGTATTTTGCCACCCTGATCACGGCTTATCTGGTTGTCGAAAAGATACTCAACGGCTACGTAATTGATGGTAACCTCATCAGAATTAAATACAGCACGGTTTTTGTTTATCTACTGGCCCTGCATTACGATTTTTTTCTGGCCACAAGCCGCCCTTATACTGAAGGCCTGGCCTATCTGCTTTTTATTGGCTTTATCTACAGTGCCTACCAGGTTCTGCAACGCGAACAAAACCGCCATGCCCTGCTGGCCGGGGTCTGGCTGGCTCTGGCACTGCTCTGCCGCTCACAACTTATCGTTTTTGTGTTTGCCACCTTTATCTTTGCCATGGCGGCCCTGTTACTTCAGCGCAACAGGCAGACCTTCAAGCTTCTGGCTTTGTTTACCGCGGCCTTTGTGATTTGTCTCAGCCCATGGCTCTTCTTTATCACAAACCAGCTTGCAGGGTTGAGTATAAAAAGCCTGCTTTTCTTTGACCAGTTCAGGGCCAGCGATACTCTCAGTAAGCTTGAGGTGATGGCACCGGCAAGCTCGTGGTTTGACTACATAGGCCAGAGGCTGCAGGGTTTTGTTTATGCCTATAACCCAGAAAATCAGTATTCGTTTTACCGCACCTACCTGCTGAGCGCCTATCTGGCACCCCTGGCTCTGCTTGCCCTGCTTTTTCGTTCTGGGGATATTATATCCCCGGTAAAAAACCTTCTTAAAACGAAGGGCCAGAGTCTCTCTGGCAGGCGAAACAGTTTCATCTTGTTCTTTCTGTTGCTGGCCGCGGCTGGTTACTTCTCTATTCACTTGATACATAAACAGCTCTGGGCCCCGTGGAACTTTGGCCTGCGCCATGGGCTTACCTGTATCTTTTTATTTTTTGCAGCCTTTGTTTTTCTCTGCCGTCAGAACGCCTTCTGGCGCTATATGGCCCTGGCTCTATTGATCTGCTCATCTTATCTGGCCATTCAGAAGATTCGCAGTGAAATCTATGTGACCAAAACGTATCGCAAACACATTACCGTAGATCGTGCCCCGGTTATCAACTGGGTAAAAACAACGGCAAGCACAAAGCCAGAGCTACGCATCAGCATGTATACCTGCCAGTGGCTGCTGCCCTATACCAACAATGTGGGCTACCACTGGATCTATCACAGCACCACCAGAGATGACCTGCTGGCCCTGTTCAGCACCCTGCAGAGTGATTATCTGCTGCTTACGGCAGAGCAGCGCAAAGAACTCAGCAACCACACCCCTGACTTTGATAAACTTTTTGAAATCGAAAAAGACTTGTCGCCCTTTGTCGTCTACAGGTTCAAAGGGCAGTATGCCCTTAAGTAAAATAATCTCTCTCTGTGATCAGAATATCAGCAGCCAGTCGCCTTCGCTGCAAGAAATTGAAAATCTTTCACATCCGCTCGCCGACCAGTACCGGGCCCTCAAGGTCGACAGCCCAGAG
>CAZHLC010000301.1:0-5766 GCA_964532545.1 uncultured Leptospiraceae bacterium
AATGTTTTTTATAAAAACAATATCGGTGTCAAGGTCGGCGAGGTTGGCCAGTAACGCACCATGGCCTGCCGGCCTGAAAAACAGCGAACCGTTTTCTTCTCTGAAAGGCTGATTTTCTAAATCAGCGGCAATCACATCAGTTTCTGGTTTCTGTATTGAGAAATCAACCGCAAACTTCACATTTAATTGTTTGCTGAGGCTGCTGGTAAGATCGCTGACCGTTTCTTTAAACTCTGCCAGATGCTCAGGTGAAACAGTAAAGTGCACCCTGGCTGTTTCGCCATCGCTGGCGTATTCAGCGGCTTCTATAAGATGTTCATAAACAGGTTTTGCCACAAAAGTATCATAGCGGTGAAACTCGATAAGGCCCTTGGGCAATGAGGCAAAGCGCAT
Organism: uncultured Leptospiraceae bacterium; assembly: GCA_964532545.1. Lineage (GTDB taxonomy): Bacteria > Spirochaetota > Leptospiria > Turneriellales > CAZHLC01 > CAZHLC01. The sequence goes on from CAZHLC010000301.1 coordinate 394, forward strand.
TTCTGCAAGCAGTGATTTAATTACCGCAGCATAATCTTGCTGCTCGAGCCAGCCCTCAAGCTGGGGCACCTTACTTTGCCAATCAGGGTAGAAGGCGAACTCTTTGATGTTTGCAAAAAAGTCGGCAACCAGGCCTTCGGGCTGCTCACCTGGCTTAAAAGCCTGTAGGTGTTTGAACATGCGGGTGGCTGCACCCGAGGCCGGCACAAACTTGATAATTTTCAGCTTCGACTTTTCTTTGTCAAAAAGGTCTATTAAGTTCTGCTCATCTTGAATCTGGCTGATACCATCGCCGGGTATGCAGGGCCGCTCAAGGGGTAGAAAATTAAAACCCCGCTCGTAGCGGGCCAGCTGTTGTTCAACCATAGAGGCAGCAAGACCATGGTCTTTTATCTGCTGCTGGTCTTCAGGTTTAAACATCTTGTTCGAAACGTATGCCGCGTTTGTTCAGAACTTCAATCAGCTCGTTACCAAAGGCCATGGCCGGTGAAATCACCCCACTGGGGCGGTCTTTAGCTTTAATTTTGGCCAGCAGACGGGCACACTCTGCCACCATCTTTGACGTTTCGCCATAACCGGGGTCACCGCCACTTACGCGGGTGTGAACCGTGGTTGTGGGTGACTGGCCGACAAAGCTGAGTTCAAAGCGACTGGTGGCACGTTCAGAGGCCGATGGGCCCTCACCTGATTTAATAAGATTCGTAAGCAGATCTTTGCTTACCGGAACCTGAGCCGCCAGAAAGGCCCCGGCTACCCCCAGGGTAATACCAAAGGCCTGCATCATATCTTCAGCAACAAAGTACTGTGCATAAGAAAAATTATGACCGTATTCGGGCAAATGCTCGCTGCTCTTCTTCACCATCTGCACATCAATCACCGGCATGGGCAGGGCCCACTCTTGACTGTTATCTGGGTGATGAAAAAATCTCTTTTCTAAGGGAATGCGCCCAAACATGTTCGAGATTTCAAAGTCACCTGACTGCCCCATGATACCCAGGGCAGAGGCCCAGGTACCACCAGAGACTTTGCCACTGGCCCTGATATAAGTCAGTACCTGTTTGGGTTCATGCTGAGGTAGCTTCTGCACAGTGAAGAAGGTGCCCAGATCAGCGGGAATGCTGTCAAAGCCGCAGCAGTTTACCAGTGCAATCTCATTGTTCTTTGCCTGGGCATGGTATTTCTGCATGAGCATTTCAACAAAGGGTGGCTCGCCGGTTAGATCAACATAGCTTGTCTGTGTTTCAACACAGGCCTTCACTACGGCTTCACCGTATTGCATGTAGGGGCCAACAGTTGATAACACAACATGGGCCCGCCTGGTCATTTCAACCAGGGTTAGATGAAATGAGGTGTCTGCCTGAATAAGTTCAACTTTTTCACAGGCGTCATTGATGCCGACCAGGTGTGATTTAAGCTGCTGCAGTTTTTCGAGTTTGCGGCCGGCAATGGCCCATTTGACTTTTGCAAACTCAGGTGTCTGGGCCATATATTCAGCGATGAGCTTGCCAGTAAAACCGGTGGCACCGAATATAACGATACCAAGATCTTTATCTTTCATTGATATCCCCATTGTGCGAAGCAGAATTAAACAGAAAACAAATTTATTGGTATTTTTCGCACCGGGGCCCGCTCAATGTGCGACATTTCAAGCAGGCGATCGATTCGATCTTGCGTTACCGGATGTGACATAAGCAGCTCTTGATGCGACTGGGCCTGCTGTCTGACCCGGCCAAAGAAAAACTCAAAGGGGCTTCTGCTGAGATTATCAAGTTTCTTCAGCGCTGAAGCCAGGCCAATTGCATCTTCGGTTAACTTTACGGCAACAAGGTCGGCCTGGTATTCACGGGTACGCGACAGCGCCGACTGCAGCAGGCGATTGGCCACCGGCGCCAGCACAAGAATAATAAAGCCTAACAGAGCCGAAAAGCTGAACAGCCCACCAAAGAGAATAATAGGCAGGTAAAAAACCACTAGCAGCTGGGCAACAAAGGCCATGGTACCGCTAAAGCGGGTCAGCAGATCAGAAATCTGCAAAACCTTAAGATCGTTGTTTTTTATGTGGGCAATTTCATGGGCCAGCACGCCAGTGAGTTCGCGTCGGTTCAGAGCTCGTAACAAAGCCGTGCTCACACCAATGGCATTGTCGTGACGGCTGCCCAGGGTGAAGGCATTGGCCATCTCGGCCTGTAGCAGATACAGCCTTGGCGGCTTTTCAAGGCCCGCCCGCAGTCTAAGGGCCTCAACAATACGATAGAGCTCGGGGTGGTAACTGCTGAGTAGTGGCTGGGCCCCCAACCGCTGCATGATGGTTGCAGTATCAATATTTGCCTGCATACGATAAAACCAAACAGCCATGGCGGTGAAAACCAGCAGCGACCATACCCCCACAATGGCGTAGAGAGCCAAAAGAGTCACAGCCCCGGTGGCCAGCAGCAAGCCAGCCGTACGCAGATTATTACGCCCATCGTGGTAGTTGATTAAGTTATTATTTAAACCCTTGTAAACCATATCTAGTCAAAACTAGCACTCTCAAACCGGGAGTGCTAGTTGCAGTATAAGCAAAGCAGCCGTGGGTGGCAAAAAATCGCGTTATGCGGGGCTCAGCGCAGTATTTTACGGGCGGATAAAAACAGCGGCCCCAAAGATACAGAGTGAAGGTAGAATAATATAACCGGTTTCGTTGATAATCACCCGCCGCCCCCATTCTGAAAAGAACTGGTGAATAGTTACCGGTGAAACCTGAATCACCCGCCAGGGCAGAAAATAGCGCCCGTTATCAAATGGCCAGAAAAAGGCGATACCCTTGCCACCATTGGTGAGAGCATCAAGAAAACCATGTGAGGCAATCACTAGACTGAAGCAGAAAGCGAGGCGCAGCCACGCCCCGTTGGCAATATGTTTTCTCAACAACCAGCTGATCATAAAAGCCAAAAGAATTGAGAAAAAAATCGAGTGCGTAAAACCCCGATGACCATAGGGGTTCTCATAGGCAATACCCAGCCTGAACGAGATCACATCAAAATCAGGCAGAATTGACAGCAAAATCGCCAATGCGTAAAACCTGGCACGCAACCCACCCGGGGCAAAAACAGATGTCAGGGCCAGGGCACTGGCTGCATGCGAAAAGGCCGAGGCCATCTACAGGCTATCAAACTCTTTCAGAGCTGAGCGGTCAGCCGGCATTAACGTGTCTGGGTAGGGCTGTAAAAAGCGCTGTTTTTCGAGATAGGTTTCATCGTAGCGCAGCAGCCATGATTGAATCAGGGCCCTCAGGGGCTGGCTGCTGCTGCGCCCGTTGCGAAAATCAGTGCACAGATTGAGAAAATGCTGTTTTTCGCGGGCCGCCAGCTCATCTTTAAAATGGCCCAGCATATGCTCAAACACGTTGATGGCTGAGGCGGCTGACATGGTTCGTTGAAACATACGGGCCAGCTCTTCTTCGTAAAGAGCAAATACCTCGGTGGGCTTCAGCCCTTCGCTGTTAGCAACAAGTCGACCCAGCCGACGCATGGCGGCCTGATTATAGGCCATAAACAGATACTTATGGCGGGCCTGAAATTCAACCAGGGCCCCCACTTTTTTTTCAAGCTGGCGAAACTCGGCATGGGTAAAAATGCGAATAAGAAAATGATCATAAATCTTGAGATTACGCAGGCGGTCTTCATCTTCAATCACCAGCGCCGGATATTTGCTCACCAGCTCACTGGCAAACAGGCCTCGCTCTTTGCTTGAAAGCACTGAAGTGTTTTTACTCTGGCTGGCATAGAGCTTCACCCTGGTGGGCCCGCAACTGGGCGAGGTACTTTTCAGCAGAGCCCCATCAATCTGGGGCAGCTTGCCCACAAAAGCCCTGTTAAACTTATTCACCTGGGCCGTAAAATCAGTGCCCGATTTGGGCCCAAACAAACGATGCCCGTCAGCAGTTTTTACCAGGCGCATCGATTCACGGGGCGTGCCCAGGCCCGCATCTTCTTCTGGGCAAACCACGGTAAAATCAACAAAATCTTTCATCAACCGCACGGCCGGGCTCTCAATGATTCCCCCGTTAAAGCGGCAATTACGTACGGTTAAACAGGCGCTGAGCAATACTTTTGGCTTGACTGTTTTCATTGTTCTCTCATTTGTCTACCGTGAGCACCGAAGAAAGTAAGCATTCCCCACGCTTTGTTCAACTTGTCAACGAGGCAAAACAAGAAATTAAAGAAATCGAGATCGAGACAGTGAAAGAACGCCTCGCCGAAGGTTATGACTTTATACTGATCGATGTGCGTGAAGAAAGCGAATTCGAAATTGATCATATCACCGAAGCTGTGCACATGAGCAAGGGTATTATCGAGCGTGATATCGAAGCTCGCTGCCCCGGTACCAACACTGAATTGGTACTTTACTGTGGTGGTGGGTATCGCTCAGCCCTCTGTGCCCACAACCTTAAACGCATGGGCTATAAGAAGGTTCTTTCAATGGCCGGTGGTTTTCGCGCCTGGCAGCAAGCAGGCTATAAAACAGAGCACAGCTCTTAGCAGAATGCTGGCCGGGGCTTAATTGAACTTGTAAGCGGCACCCAGAGTAAAGTTCAGAAAAGTTCCGCTGACAGTTTCAAACTGCTGCATGTAAGAGACATCAAACATGTAGCGTATCTTCTTCATTTTGCGTGCTTCAACTTCAATGCCAAGGGCTGGCTCAACTGTAAACGACATTGATGAAACTGAAGTCGACCGCTCTGTACCCTCGGGCAGTACCAGATCTTCATTAAAACTTTTCTGCAGCGAATTCATAGATACACCTGTACCAAGACGAAAATAAGGGAACAGGTACATACCCGCCAGAGGCTTGCGAATTCTATAGTAGAAATTGTTATTTAATATAATGGGAATATTTGATACGGTGGCCGTAAACTGATCACTGCTGGCCTTGAATGAGCGAATACCTACAGCAAGACCAATGCGGTAAATAATACCATTACCGGCCAGCCACTTACGTAGATTTAACCACTTCTTCTTCATTTTGTATACGGGAACATTAACCGAAAAAGTACCGTTGAAGCCAATGGCAAGGCCCAGCACCCCACCAATCTCGCCAATGGGCATGGCCGGCACAATCTGCAGCCCCGCCCGGGGCTGCCAGCCTTTCTCATAACCAGAGGCGCTCAGGCGGCCAATGCTCATATCGTCGGGCTCAGGAATAATCTGCTTACGCACCCCGTTGGTGATCACTTCGGCTTTCTTGATATTGTCGGTGGCCATAACCACCAGACCGGTATCAAAATTAGGCTGCAGTTTAATATCTTCAAGCTTCTTTGGGTCGACTTTAGCCGTAGAAGTCAGATCAACATAGGCCACCTGCTCATCACTATAGGCATAGAGCGGCTTGGCA
>CAZHLC010000302.1:0-5760 GCA_964532545.1 uncultured Leptospiraceae bacterium
AACTTTCCCCTGAAAGGTGTAGCAGATAACAATAGAAGAGCGCCATGGCCCACCAGGCTGGTTTCGATCAGCTGCTCGGCAAACTGAAAAGCCTGGGTGGTCTGGTTAGCGTCACGACGCAACCTGTGGGCCTCATCAAATACCACAGCATCAAACCTCTGCTGCAGAAACTTTTCTCTGTGCCTCGGATCTTTGGCTAGATCGACTGAAATAATAAACTTTTTCTCATTATTCAAGGCAGAGGACAGATTTTTGCCGGTAACAACCTTGAAATTCTCATGAAAGCGGTTTTTTAGCTCGGCCTGCCATTGATAAATCAACGGTGAGGGCACACAGATCATGACCCGTTCATAGTTATGCTTCAGCATAAGCTCTTTGAGTATCAGCCCGGCTTCTATGGTCTTGCCCAGCCCCACTTCATCGGCAATAAGGTAACGGGGCCGGGGTGAGGTTACCACCTGATGGGCTGCCTGCACCTGATGGGGCAGAAGCATGGTTTTTGAATTCACAACAGATGAAAGGGGGTTGGCATAGTAGTCAGATAACAGACCATAAATCTGGTGATAGTGGCCAAGGGTATCAACGCTGACCAGGGGGGCTTCTTGCTGCTCTTCGGGCAGAATCACTTCATAGCCCTTACCCACCTGCCAACTGCGACTACCCTCAACTGGCTGGGCCGATTGAACCCCTTTTCTGAAATCGAAGATTTTCTGTGCGCCAGAATTATGTCGCATTATTGCGATGATAAAATCACCGTCTCAAGTGTAAACCACTTATCAGGCCCTGGTTTTCATCAAATGATTGTTAATCTTGGCAATCTCATCATCTTCGGCCTTGATCTGCAGGGCCAGCTCTTCGACCATCTCATCACCAAGCTTTTCATGCATAACTAATTCAGTATGCAGTTCTCGGCGCTTCTCTTCATGAAAAGAACGCTTACAGGTGAGTACGTTACGCTGCAGCTGGGCTGCGGCCGCCTGCTCAGCATTTTCACGCTCTTCTTGAAAAAGCGGGTCAAACTCGATAACCAGGCCGCTTAATAGACCGGCCAGCTCGGCAGGCAAAATAGAGATTACTTCACTGAGATTCTGCCAGGCCCAGTGCTCACCGGTCTTCAGGCGGTCGCGAAAAAAAGAATATAGAAGATAGGCCACCTGTGATTTCCATTTCATCTGGTTGAGTAAAACTTCATTGTTCCATAAATCAGGAAAATATAACAGCAATGCCAGGGTTTCTTTTTCAAGACGGCTGGCCTGAATAATGGGCTTCTGTGTTTCGGGCCGCTCATCTTTAGGCTGTGCGGGGGCGGCCCGGCCTGAGATAAAGCGGTTGTAGTCAGCCCGAATGACCTTCATTTCGAAATCAAGAATGCTGGCCGCTTCTTTCAGGTACTCTACCCTCTCCCACTCATATTCGATGCCTTCAACAAAGGTAAAGAATTTCAAAAGAGCCTGGCGTTTCTCTTCAACGATTTGAATATTGTGGCTATGTACAAAAAAGTACCAGAGAAAAAACTTAATGGCGGGGCGGGCATTGTCAATCAGGGTAGCCAGCCCAATCTGGTCGAGACTCATGGCCAGATCAAAGGGGTCTGATTTTGTTTCGCCTTCGGGCTGAATCACCACACGGGCCTCAAGATTGTTTTTGCGGGCTATTAATGCCGATTTATATGAGGCCTCAATACCAGCCCCATCGCTGTCAAAAAAGATAATGACCCGGTCAACATAGCGTTTCAGAATACGGGCCTGCTCATCAGTAAACGCCGTACCCAGCGGTGCCACGGCATTTTTAATACCCCCCTGCCACAGGCCAATCACATCAAAGTAACCCTCAACCAGTATAGCCTGCTCGTTGCTGCGAAAATGGTCGCGGGCCTTATCAATATTATACAGGCTCTGTTTTTTTGAAAACACCAGCGATTCAGGCGAATTAACATACTTGCCCGTATTCTTCTGGTCTTTGAGTATGCGCCCGCCAAAGGCAATCACATTGCCCCGCACATCTTTAATGGGAAACATCAACCGCCCACGAAAACGGTTATAGATTTCATTGCGATCTGCGTTGCGCCCCAGTAACCCCAGTTCAAGCAGCAAATCAATGGTTGGTTTCTGCTGCTGCTTAAAGGCTCTTTCTACTTCACCCTCAAAATAGCGGTACTTTTCGGGTGCCATGCCAAGCTCAAAGGTTGAAATTGTTTCTGCAGCAAGCTTTCTTTCTGCCAGATAATTTTCAGCGATTGAACTTTTTAAGTTGCCTTTGAAAAGATCATTAGCCCAGCTATTGAGCTTGTAGGCCGCATCTTTTTTATTACCGCCTTTACGCGGCTGGGCACTGCGCTCAAGGGGTATACCCGAATACTCAGAGAGCAGTTTGAGAGCCTCTTTAAATTCAACCCTCTCATATTCTTTGACAAAGGTGATGAGATTGCCACCCTTCTGGCAGCCAAAGCATTTAAATATACCCTTATCGGGGGCTACTGAAAACGAAGGAGTTTTTTCTTTGTGAAATGGGCAGAGACCCCAGTAGTTATTACCCTTTCTTTTGAGGGTAACAAATTTTTGAATGTATGCCTCGATCGGTATGGCATCGAGTAACCGGTCAGCATCTGACACACCTTACCCCTTACCAAAGATATAGTGCGTCAATACTTTAAGAGATTAATCGTTGCCGTAGAGCATACGCTTTCGCATTCTTTTGCGAATGGCTGCTTCGCGGCGCTTTTTCTTGGTGATACTGGGCTTTTCGTAAAATTCGCGCTTTTTCAGCTCGGTCAATATGCCGGCATTGGTTACCTCGCGCTTAAAGCGCTTCAGGGCAACTTCGATGGGTTCGCTGTCATTTACTTTTACGCCAGCTTTAAAATAATCTTGAATATCCATAAATCTATTAAGTGTGTCGGGCAAAAAGTCGGTTTAAATCGTGGTGACAAGCATTTTCTTGACAGTCTGTATCGAAAAGATTGCCCAAATAGGTGGCCACATTCAAGCCTGATATTACCCGCTCAAAGCGCGGCCAAAAACAATACCGCAAACTTCTACTCTGGGGGCTGATTATACTGATAATTGCATTTTTTCTGCAATTATTCACCCGCCTGCTTCTGGTCTACCCCTATCGGGTATCTTCAGAGGCCATGCAACCAGCCCTGCCCTCAGACACCACGGTTTTCGTTGCCTACCCCCAGCTGGTAAACCTCAAAGACTTTGATATAGTACTTGTGCAAAACCCGGTAAACGGTCTTGATCAGCTATGTCGTATTGTGGCCCGCGAAGGCAAACGAATATCAATAAAAGATAAAGAGGTTTTTGTCAATGGTGCAAAACTTGATTTGCGCCGCAAATGGGCCGATAGTCGCTCTATGCCAGCCCACATCTCAGATCGCGATAATATGGCAGAAATACCAGTTAGGCCCGATCACTTTTTCTGTCTCAATGATAATCACGACGATTTTTCTGACAGTCGGCAATGGGGCCCTTTTCATATCGAAAGAATTCAGGGCAAAATAATCTACAAGGGTTGGATATTTCAATCATTGAATTAGATCAACCGCGCAGACTGCAAGAGCTCTATCGCTTTCGTATCAGCTCGCATGTCAAAACCCAAATCAGCAGAAGCCCTAACCCACAGCCTCTGCTGCAGCAGTTTGTACCGGCTGAGGCTGAGCTTGATTTTTCTACAGAAGAAGACCTCGACCCGCTGCAAGAAGACAGTGAAATCAGCCCCCTGCCCAACCTGGTTCACAAGTATATTAACAAGGCTCTTTTCTTAGTAAACGATAACTGCCCGGTTTACTGCCGCTTCTGCACCCGCAAGCGGCGTACTCTGAAACGTGATGCAGCCGCGGTTTATGATGATGCAGCAGCCATAAAGTACATTGAAAGCCAGCCCCAGATAAACGAAGTAATATTATCAGGGGGTGACCCACTGATGCTTTCTGCAGAAAAGCTGCAACGTTTGCTTGAAAAGCTGGTTCATATACAGCATGTAAAATTTTTACGCATTCACAGCAGAGTAATCACCACCCTGCCGGCCCGAATTACTGAATCACTCTGCCATTTTCTCAAGCAGATACATACAGCAAAACCCCTGGCTCTCGTACTGCACATCAATCATAGCAGCGAACTTGACGAACGTAACAGGGCTGCCATCTCTCTTCTGCAAAGACATGGTCTGACCCTTTACAGTCAAAGCGTGCTTCTGAAAAATATCAATGATTGTAGCGAACAATTGACTGAACTTTTTACCGGGTTATCAGCACTCAATGTACAACCCTATTATCTTCACCAGCTTGACCGGGTCAGGGGCTCAACTCATTTCTATGTCGAAGAGCAGATGGCTCTTGAAATAATGCGCGAGCTGCGCCAGAAGGTTCCGCCGTATATGCTGCCCCGCTTTGTACAAGACAGCAAACAGGGTAAAAAGAATCTTTTTTACTGACTACTGGCCGCTTCTTAAAGATGAAATGAATGTCTGATAGTCAGGCTGGTTACGAAACGAAGCAAACTGGCTGTTTTTTTCAATGAAGGTGATGATACCTGCTTTCTGCTGCGGGGCATTCGACACATATTGTTTCACTTCATTCTGTAGCTCGACATAGCGGCCCAGGTTGGCCAGCGAAGCCAGCAGGCCCTTCTGTTGCTCATAGCGCCGGTTTGATATTTTACGATAGGTGCGCACCGCATCTTCAAATTTACCGGCATGATAGGCCCCATCAGCCATCCACCCTATATAGCGTTTATCTTTACCAACCTCATCATAGCGAAGATCAAGCAGCTTTAATAAGCCTTCATATTGTTTCTGCTGATACAATAAGGCTGCTATGGCCCTTGATTCACTTAAGGCCCAGGCAGGCATGGCTGATGATGTAATTGCCCCGCTATAATTGTTATAGACAGCCTGCGGGGCTGCAGCCTTTGCCGAGTAGTGACTGACCTTGGCTTTGAGCAGCTGCAAAAGTGGCTGCTGGCTGCCTTTCACTGAGGTGACCAGCCAGCCTGCAGCCTGACGGCATTGCTTAGATAACCCTACAGGAAGTTGTTTCTTAGCTACGGTCTCAACCGGCAGAGCACCATTACAGTAAAGCAACCTGGGCAGGCGGCTGCGGTAGCGGGCGTTGACCCGCTTTTCAGTTTTTAAGGCACTTAAGGCATGAATGCGCATTGCCTTGAAACGCCCAATGGCATAGCTAGACTGGGCGAGATTGATGAAAAGATAATATCTAAATCGGGCGCCCTCTTTTTTCAACAAGCTCTGGGCTCGTTTAAGGTAATTGTAAGCCTGCTGGTACCTACGGCGTTTTTTTGCTATTACCCCAAGCTTGTAATAGTGGGCGGCCTTTTTCTCTTTTTTAGCAAGCAGACCATAGTACTTGCTGGCCTTAATATAATCACCAGTTTTCTCAGCATAGATTGACAGTCTGCCAGCGTAGGTACCCAGACTTGCATCAAGCTGGTAAGCCCTTTCATACAGGCCGATGATTCTGCTGATTTCGCTTTTCTGCTCGCGCCAGAAGGCCCGGCTTTTCTTTTTAATGTCACGGGGCAGACCCAGATTTTCTTCGGCCTTGTTGGCATCAGCCAGGTTGCGACGGGCCTCTCTTTTAGCCGGGGTCATGTAGATCTTCGCTTCTTCGCGAATTTTATTGAGACGACGATGGCGCACACCAATGCTATTTAAACGGTTTATGTATTTGATAGCAAGATCGTAATTGCGGGTTTTCTGAAAATAGAGTACTAATTTCCACAGGGCGGCCTTTTTATAGCT
>CAZHLC010000303.1:0-5753 GCA_964532545.1 uncultured Leptospiraceae bacterium
CAAACCCATTCTCGAGCAGGATGAACAAATCAAAGACTGGCACGTCGATCTTGACCCAGAACTTCTCAATAAGCAGCAGACATGAAAAAAGACCGGCTCTATGCCAGGCCCCTGAAAGATGTAGCTGGTTTTGAGTTTAACCAGCAGGTTACAGAAGTGTTCGATGATATGATCGATCGCTCTGTGCCCTTTTATCAGCAAACCCTGTGGCTGATTGCAGAAATCGCCTATCGTTTTTATCAGAAAGAAACTCAGATTATAGACCTGGGCTCTTCGACCGGTGGCTTTGCCCGCATGCTATCTGAAAGGTTTACTGAAAAAGAATTTCATTACCTCGGGGTAGACAATTCTGCTTCGATGATTGCCGAGGCCCGTAAACGTTTCTCACAGCAGAGTGGCACATTTAAGTTTGTTGAAGAAGATATCATAGGTACAGCCATCGATAATGCCAGCGTGGTTGTGGCCAACTACACGATTCAATTTATACGGCCTCTTGATCGACTGGCGCTTTTTCAGAAAATCTATAATGGCCTAAGCCCCCAGGGCGTTTTTATTCTCTCTGAGAAAGTGCTCGAACGCAGTAGTGAGAGCTCGCAGCTTTTCAGCGAAATTCATTTGCAGTTTAAGAAGAACAATGGTTACTCAGACCTTGAAATTGCCCAGAAGAGAGATGCCCTTGAAAATGTGCTGCAGTCTTACCGCATTGATGAATACATAGCCCTGCTTAATGAAGCGGGTTTTTGCCGCATAGATATTGCCTTCAAATGGGCCAATTTTGCCACCCTGGTAGCAGTTAAGGCATGAATCACTTTTCGTTGCTGGGCCCAAAGGCCGATCTGAAAAAGCTCAGAGAGTTGCGAGCTGCTGCTATTGAGGTAGCAGAGGCCGATGAGCGCTATTCAGGGTTGCGTAAAGCCCTGGCAGAGGCCCCTGATTGCAGTACGAGACATAAGAATTTCGCTGCTGATGTGGTAGAGCTGGGGGCTGCTGCTGACTTGTCGGCTAACCAGCAGGCCCAGCTGAAACAATGCCTGCAGGCCTTTATTCCCTGGCGAAAAGGGCCTTTTAATATTTTTGGTAATTTCATCGATGCTGAGTGGCAGAGTAACCAGAAGTGGCAGCGTATTGCCCCTTTTCTCGACCCCCTTGAAGACAAGGTGATCTGTGATATTGGCTGTAATAACGGCTACTACCTATACCGTATGGCCCACCAGCGGCCCAGGCTGGCCTGGGGTATTGACCCCATTGCCAGGTACCATTACAATATTGAATTGCTGCAGAAATATGCGCAAGAACCCAGGGTGGCCTTTGACTTATTTTCTTTTACAGAACTGCAGCACTGTACCGAGAGCTTTGATGTTGTTTTCAATATGGGAATTTTATATCATCATAAAAATCCCTTAGAGATTCTCAGTCTGTGCTTTCAGGCACTGAAGAAGAAGGGCCAGCTGGTGATTGAGTCTTTAGGTGTGGGGGGAACTGATTCGTCGTTTTTATTTCCCCAGAAGCGCTATGCGAAAATGCGCAACGTCTGGTTTGTGCCCACTGAAGTGGCTTTGAAAAATATGCTGCAACGTTCTGGCTTTACCCAGATCGAATGCCACTTCAATGAGGTAATGCAGACCGATGAGCAACGCAGCACAGAATGGGCACCCTTTGACAGCTTTGCCCAGTTTCTCGACCCCGACAACGACCAGTTGACCATCGAGGGCTATGAACGGCCGCGGCGTATATACCTGACCGCAAGAAAACCTTAAACTGCCGCGGCCTTCTGCACTACACCCTCTTTAATGTCTGGGTTTTCGAATGAGGGGTTCAGCCCCGGGGCGGCGATCCAGCTGGTGAATTCACTTGATGAGCGGTGGTTGCACCAGCGGCTGTCATGGGGGTTGGGGCCAGACAGAATCTTTTCTTTAATCATCGAATTGTATTGCAGGTAGCTGAGATCGCGGGTGTTGGCATTAAGAATAACTTCTACGTTCTGCCAGGCGGCTGCCTCACGCACACTTTTGATTTTTGAATTTTCGGGATTATAGGCATCGGGGCCCACACCGTTTTCACTGATGGTGAAGGTTCCCTCAGAGGTATTGAGATACAGGCTGTGATTGCCGGCGGTATGGCCCGGGGTGTGAATCAGGGCCACACCATTGCCCAGCTGCAGGTCGCCTTCATAAAGCATCAGGTTGTCGGTTTTGACGCCCTTGCAGCCATCTTTGACATACCAGATCTCATTGAAGGGGTGCAGGTGAGTAACATGTTCCCATTCGTCTTTGTGATAGATAAAAGTAGCATTGGGAAACAATGCCTGCTGGGCTTCGGTTCCCATAAGGGGGCGCATATCTTGTACGTGCAGATGGTCATATGAAACATAGTCAATATCTTCGGGCTGCAGGCCCACTGTGGCCAGCTGGTCTACGATACTGTCGCAGCGCTTTAGCAACAGGGCCTCGGGTAGAATGGTGCTCAGGGTTGAAGACTTTAAATGAGCATAGAAGCCAGCCTGGGCTGATAAATCAGGAAAATATGGATTAAACAACAGGGTCTTGATGCCCTTGTCATTCTCAAACTGTACCAGGGTAGCCCGGTTATTAAAAAACAGATAGGGTTGCAGACCTTCATAGACGCTTTGAAAGCCAAAGACCGTGGGGTAGGGTGACATTGAACAGAGAAACTGGTGCACTGCCAGGGGCCGCCCGGTGGCGATAAAATCATCGCGAAAGGCCGGGGCGGCCTTGCGCACCTCTTCAAGCCCATTGCCGGGAATATGTTCTTTTCTTTCGGCATTAAAGGCCTTGATTTGTTTAAAGCCGTGGCTTGCTGGTTTCTGTGACATGGTTACCTCTTGTTTTTAAGTGCTGCCTGGCGACTGAGCCCGGCGCTTTTCAGGGGGTTCAGCAGCAGGCTGCTGAGATCGGGGGCAAAGTTTGAGACCTTGGCAATAAGGCCGCGGTACATGGGTATAAGCATTTCAACTTCGTTAGAATCTATGGCATCTACGATTGAGCGGGCCACATCAGCGGCCTCAAGCGATTCTGAGCCTGAGAAGGTCAGGGCAGCTTCTTCGTATTCTACCTGAAGATCAAGCATGGGGGTCTTCACGGCATCAGGGCAGATGACCGTAACCTTCACATCAAACTCTTTTAATTCATTGGCAATAGCCAGCGAGTAGCCGCGGGCTGCAAACTTTGAGGCAGAGTATAATGAGATACCAGGTATGGGTGCAACGCCGGCCAGTGATGCTACGTTGATGATGTGGCCTGAACGTTGTTCTTTCATGACCTGTGAGGCAAAGATACAGCCAAGCATCAGACCTTTTACGTTGACATCGATATGAAAATCAACATTATCAGATGTAGATTGGTAAACATATGAGGGCTTTAATACTCCGGCGCCATTAATCAGGCAGTCGATCTTGCGACCTGAATTGGTGGCTATCTTAATAATGTTCTGCCAGTCTTTGTCGGCCCGTACATCGTGTTTGGCTGCAATGACTTGCCCTGATTTGTACTGGGCCTCAAGTTTTTTTACGGCTTCATCGCTGAAATCGGTGGCAATAACCGTGGCCCCCTCGTCGCGCAGCAGCCGCACAATTTCAGAACCTATACCGCCACCAGCACCGGTAACGATGATTGTTTTATCGCTGAACTTCATTACCTCCAGTATAGGTTCAGTTGGTAACCCGGCAAGGCAAAATGATCAGCTTCAAAGCGGGTGCCAGGCAAATGGAAGTTGAAAATTGTTTTCAAGGGCAAAAAGTTGCCTAATCAGATTTGCTTTACAGTCTAATTGCAGAAATATTATGTCGCCTATGCGGTTTCTGGGGTTTCGCCTGATTATTCTCGCTGCTTTTCTGGGTGGGGCACATAATATACTTCCCAAAAGCAATAAGGCCCCTTATGAGTTAGCCCATGCCATTTTGCCCTATCAGGGCCGTGATTATTCTTTCGGTAAGGCCCGCTATGTTCTCATCGTCAGCATAGATGGGGTGTCTTACCCGCTGCTGAAGTATGCATTCAACCAGGGCTTTTATCTGCCAAACCTGCGCAAACTGGTTCGCCGTGGTTTTTTTCGCCCCATGCAGACAGTGCTACCCTCAATGACCTGGCCTTCACATGCCAGCATGGTCACCGGGCAGTATCCGGCTACTCACGGCATTCTGGGTAACCGCTGGTTGAAAAACCGCAAAGAAAGTTTCTACCCTTTTCAGGTAAAGAGTATGGTCGAGTATGAGAGAAAGACGCCTTCTCTGTTCTACCTTACCAAAATTCGTGGGTGGAAGAGTGCGGCGCTGAATTGGCCCAATACCCAGGGCAGTCGTTTGCCTTACTATAATTTTCCTGAGCTTATGCATGCGCGCAACCTCAATGCAAAGCTGGTTTCAAAGCCATTGAAACGAATCATTGCGGGTATGTACTGGCGCTATTTTAAGGGCAACAGGCACCCCTCACGCAGCTATAAACAGAGTGGTAAAACCGATGAGTTTCTTAATCGTATTGCTTTAAAAGAACGGGTTGAAATCGACATGATGGTGCGCGACATGAGCGAAAGGCTGATTCACCCGGGTAAAGGCGTCTACTGGCCGAAGCGAAAAATTCCCCGTTTGATTGCTGCCCACTTTCTGATTACTGACAGCTGGCACCATGCCTATGGTACCAATCCCATGGCGACCCGCTGGGGGCTTGAGCTGGTCGATTCGTTTCTAGGCCGCATTATGGCTGCCTATGAGCGGGCCGGGGTAGCCAATCAGACGGCTATTCTCATTGGCTCAGATCATGGCTTTGTAAACTCTTCACATAAACTTGATTTGCGGGTCTTTCTCAAACGCCATCGCTACTTAGAGGTAAAAAGGCGGGCCGACCAGGTAACCTATATTAATAATGGCCATACAGCCTTTCTCTACTTTAATAAAAAAAGCCCGCCAGATGTGAAACGGCTGGTCAAAACCCTCAGGGGTTCGCCGGCGGTGCGCCGCTGTCTGCAGGGTATTTATGAGCCGGCCGAGTTTGCCAAAATGGGGCTGCCGGTGCCCAGTGAAACACCCGATGCACCCGATTTGCTTCTGGTAAACCGGCCATTCTGCTATTTTACCACCACCGTGAATCGGCGCACCCTGACCCGGTTGCGCAATGGCAGTTACCAAATCGGCACCCACGGGTATCTGCCCAATCACCCAGAAATGTTGTCTTTTATGATCGGTGCAGGCAGCGGAATTAAAAAATCATCAACCAGGCGCAAGGCCTACATTGTCGATCTGGCCACCACAGCTGCTCACCTCATGGGGTTGCGCTGGCCGCGCCGCTTCAAAAGTGGTAAACAGTTTAAACTTGATGGGCGCGTGCTTTTTGATGTGCTGAAAAATAAAAAGAAACGCTGAAGAGTTCGTTGACAACGTCAAAATGAAATACTGTTTTGAAACCCGTAACCTGTAAGGAGATTACAAATGAGAAAACTGCTGGCCTTTATTTTTATTACAGCCCTTTCATGTGAGGTGCTATCAGCCGCAGGCGAGGCTAAAATCGCAATATTGAACTTTTTTGATAAGACAGGCAACCAGAGCTATCGTTACCTCTCGGCCAGTCTCGGTGATGGTATGCATCGCAGTATGGCAAAGCAGTTTGAATACCAGCGGGTTGATGCCCAGAAAAGCCAGGCGGCTGGTGATCGCATTTTCAAAAAAAGCGTAAATGCTGATAAAAACCAGCTGAAACAGATGTCGACAGCTACCGGGGCCGATTATCTGGTCTTTGGTGAAT
>CAZHLC010000304.1:0-5737 GCA_964532545.1 uncultured Leptospiraceae bacterium
CATTTTCTGCCCTACTATAATTCGCCTCTGCATTTTACCGGCCATGTTTTCGTTGTGATTGGTGAAGAAAATAGTCACTTCATTACCTCTGATACACACTTCAAAGAACCACAGAGTGCCGATTTTGATGCCGTTAAACAGGCTGTGTCATACGCCAGCCCGCTGTTCAGGGGAATCAACAAGTGTTTCGATATTGATGGCGGGCCAGAGCTCACAAAAAACGAGCTCGGCGATGCAATAATGGCATCTCTTCGCCAGACTGTGCATAACTATGTAGAGACCCTTGATCAAAATCTACTCAAAGAAAACGATTTTTTCAAGGAGGCAGATTTGGGATATAAGGGCCTGCAGAATTTTAAAGAGAGCTTTGCAGAAAACTATCTGAGCTCACCAAATCAGGTTGATGATGCCATGTTCTTATATCAGGTGATTGAACGGCGGGGCACCGGCGGGGGCGCCTTCAGGCTGATGATGGCCGAATATCTGAACAATACCGCGGGCTTTCTTGGGCACCCGCAGCTTAAACAGCAGGCTGAGCTCTGCCTTACCCTGGGCACAAGATGGCAAGAATTTGCAGGTTGTTTTCGGGCCCTCTATCTGCAGAAAGGCGCTGACACAGTAGAAGGCTCTGCAGCCCAGAATAAGGCATTCGCCCTCGCCCGAGAATTAGCCGAACGCGAAGAAGACTTGATAACGAATCTAGATGAAATCGCTGCTTAACTTATGGAGTTTCTTAACTCATATCGGGGTGCCAGAGGGGCTGCACCCCTCAAAATCACGGCCCATTATTGTTTCAAACAGTATAACGGTCATTGGCATTGCGATCATGATCGGCTATGCCATCTTTGCCTGCAGTTTTTCTTATTACCTGGTAGTTCAAGTTAACATTGTATTTACCAGCCTTTTGGTAGCCTGCCTGTATTTTAACTACCTGGGCTACCACCGCGGGGCGCGCTTTTTCGGGCTGGTGGTGGCCAACGTGATGATCTTTGCCTTTGTGCTGGTGATTGGCCACGACTTTAAGCCCCATCATTACTATTATCTTCTTATATTGATGCCCTTCTTTATCTATGGCCGCGAAGATAAGGTTTTTCTGGTTTTTTCTGTTCTGTTAACAGTCGCCTGCTTTGTTACGCAAGAATGGTATATGAGCAGAAACGAACCCATTCTCAAAATAGACGCCAACAGCATGCGCGCCTTTGTTTATCTATCTGAAGGTGCTTTTATGCTGCTGATGATGTCGGGCTTCTATGTTTTCTATGAGTCTTCTTTGGCAGAAGAAAGCATTGAAAAAGAAAGGCAGCAGTCTGATAAGCTGCTGGCGAACATCTTGCCCATGGCCCTGACCAGCGAATTAAAAACACACGGCCAGGTTGCGGCCAAGCTCTATGAAGATGTCTCGGTACTTTTTACTGACTTTGTGGGCTTTACCCGGGTCTCAGAAAAGATGACACCAAACCAGCTGGTCGATGAACTTGATTATCTGTTTACCCAGTTTGATGATTTCGCAGATGCTCATTCACTTGAAAAACTCAAAACCATTGGCGATGCTTACATGTGCGCCGGTGGTCTACCCCTGCCCTCAAACACCCATTCAATTGACTGCTGTTTAATGGGGCTCAATATTGTTGAGTTTATTCGTGAATTTAAAAGTATAAGGCGGGTAAAAAAGCTGCCCCACTGGGATGTTCGTATTGGCATAAACAGCGGGCCGGTAATGGCCGGGGTCATCGGCAAAAAGAAATTTGCCTACGATGTCTGGGGTGATACAGTCAATACCGCCTCGCGGCTTGAAAGCCATGGGCAGAATGGTCAGGTAAATATATCAGAAACGACCTATAACCAGATCAAAGAGCTGTTTGACTGCCGCGCCCGTGGTTACCGCAGTGTTAAGGGCAAGGGCCGCATGAAAATGTACTTCGTTACCCGCATCAAAAAAGAATTCGCTGGTGACAAACGCGGTATTATTCCCAATGATTTGTTTTACGAGAAACAGAGTGAGCTGATACCCAATGCAGATCTTTGACCGCTACTTCTTTAAAGAGTTTCTCAAAAATTTTATCGGCGCTGAAATTCTATTGATCGGGGTAGCGGTTATCGCCAAATTTATGGAGAACATTGCCTCGATCACCAGCTATCAGGGGCCTTCGCGCAATATATTCTATTTTATCATATATAATATCCCTAACTTTGTTACGATTGTAACTGCCCCCTCTCTCATGTTCGCCGTCTCTTTCTCGGTGGCCAACTTTACCAAGAACAATGAAGTCGCAGTGGTGCTGGCCGCCGGCCGCTCGTTTCAGCGTATCTTGCTGCCAGTTGCCGTTTTTACTCTTTTTCTGTCTATGGTAATGCTGATCTTTAATGAGGCGTTGACCTTTCCCTATAACCATAAGGCCTATAACCTGAAACATCTTATCGATGGTAAGGGCGCCATACCGCGCATGAAATATAAACAAGAAGTGCGCACCAATTTCGAAGCCCGGGCCAACAACCGTTACTTTTATTTTGGCAGTCTAGACCCCTGGCAGGGAACCTTCAACAACCTGCATATGATTGAATTCTCATCAAAGGGGCGGGTACAGGCCATGGTGAGTGCCGATAAAGGCAAGATTATACCGGGTCGATGGCAGATTCAAAAGGCCAGCATCATCATGTTTGATAGCCTCGGCCAGTACCGCAAGCAGGTTGAGGTCAAAAAAGAAACTCTGAAGGTCGCTGAAGACAAAAAGTACTTCTGGAACATGCCCAAAAGCCTTGATGAAACTAACATCTTTGACCTCTGGCAGTATATTCAGGTGAAATCTCTGCGGGGCGAATCAATTGTTGAATATGAAGTTGAGCTGTACTGGCACTTCAGCTTTCCGCTGGTCTGTTTCTTTGTGGTACTGATCGGTGGTATCGTAGGCAGTCAGGTGCAGAAGGGTGCCATGGCCTCAAGCATTGCCATCTCAACGGGTTGCACCATAGGTTACTTTATTATCATGTACTTTGGTAAATCTCTGGGTAATAACGGTACCCTGCCCCCATTGATAGCGGGGTGGCTTGCCAACATTGTTTTCTTTTTTATCAGCATGTTCATGCTGATACGCTACCACAAATAATCTATTTGCTGTGTGAAGCCAGGTCTTTCTGAGCCTGACGCATTTCGCGCACCAGATACTCGATCAGGGCCTGCCTGAAATAAAAATACTGATTACCTTTTTTGTACTCGATAGCTCTGGCGTTTTTGACAACCAGAAGATTCACTTCAGAGTCGCGATATTGCAGCAGGTTCTCACCCTGAATGCCGGTGCGCTTCTGCATGATGTCGCGACTTGCCAGCATGCGCTTGATGGCCGCCACAGCTTCTTTTTTATATTTATCTTTTAAACCCTGTTCTTTAACAATGCGAAAAGTAGTCATGCGCTTATCAAATGAGCGCGAGTTTAAATTCTTAATGTCGAAGGCCTGAATCTGCTCTTCAGTCAGTGGGTCGGCCACAAGAGCAGTGCTGAGCATAGCCATAGCCAGAAATAAAATGGTAAGTTTAATTTTCATGGGGATATATTCAACCGGGTAGACAACCTGAATAATTTATTTTCGTGGCTTCAACCAGATCACCCGGCGATTACCATCGTCGTCTTATTCATCAATCTGCTGCCAGAAATTATGCCAGCCATCAAGCAGGCCTGAGCGAGAGTTCAAGTGAACATAGAGCTGGTTGTTCTGGCGGTAAGTTCTATCGATGATAAACTGATAATAATTCTTTTTTCGACTGCGAACATTGAGCACCAGGGGCTGCTTTTTCTGTATTGCATCGGTAATAGCAGGTTCAATTTTCTTTTTTGAAGTTCGCCCCAGGGTGTATTGCTCATAGCCCATTTTAAAAGGCCCGGGGTTCAGATGTGTAAACCTTGATTGTATAGGGCTTACCTAAGGTGAACTTGAAATTAAAGACGCCCCGCCCCTGGGGCAGAGCCGAGAGTGAAAAAGAGAAAAAAAAGAAAACCAACAGTCGCTTCATACCTCAAGACAGAAAGCTTTAGCCGCATATCAACTGAAAACTTGACAAAGAGCCACATATGTGATATAATATGACATATGTCACAATTGTCGATATACATTGATTCTGAAACCCATAAGAAGCTCGAAAAAGCAGCGAAAGCTAAAAAGGTTTCAGTTTCGAAATATATCAGAGAAGCTCTTCACAAAAGCTTCACTGATGAGTGGCCAGCTGATTTTTTCAATCTATGTGGCAGCATTTCAGATGACTCATTCGTACGGCCTGAGCAGGGCTCTTTTAATGATGACTCTCATCGAGAAGCAATGTGAACTACTTTCTTGATGCAAACATTATTATCTACTTTCTCAATAATAAATATCCTACTATAAAGCTCAGGCTTGAAGATTTAGCTCCGAAACAAGTTACAGTACCAGCGATCGTCAAAGCAGAATTATTATACGGCGCTTATAAGAGCAATCATAGGCAACGCAATGAAAAAGTAGTGCGCAAGTTTCTTGAGGTATTTCAAATTGCCCCTTTTCATAGCTCTGCAGCTGAAAGTTATGCAACATTAAGATCAGATCTTGAGAATAAGGGCAACCTCATAGGCCCTAATGATATGATAATTGCAGCCACTGCATTGGCAGCAAATGCGACCCTCGTAACAAACAATGTCAAAGAGTTTCGTAAGGTTTCAGGTTTAAAGATAGAGAACTGGGTAGAAACCTAACCCGCCAGCACACCCTCATCTGCAATGCCCATAAACTCATCGAAGGTCTTATCATGAATGACCAGCTTGCCCTCTTTAATTTCAAAGATGCGGTTAGCTGTGGTCTGCAGAAACTCATGATCGTGCGAAGCAAACAGGGCGACCCCGCTAAACTTGCTCACAGCCGTATTGAGGGCCTGAATCGCTTCAAGATCAAGATGTGAGGTAGGGTTATCAAGAATAACCACATTAGCGCTGGCCAGCATCATCTTAGAGAGCAGCATACGAACCTTCTCACCCCCCGATAATACATTGGTATGCTTCTTGGCCTCATCACCAGAGAACAACATGCGACCGAGAAAACCACGAATATATGATTCATCAGGGTCTTTCGAGTATTGACGCAGCCAATCAATCAAGCTGAGGGCCTCGCCGTTGAATAGATCAGCATTATCTGCTGGAAAATACGAGCGTGAAGTAGTTACGCCCCACTCTATTTTGCCAGAGGCAGCCTCAGCCTTTTCTGCCAGCACATCGAAAAGCGCTGTAACCGCCAGCTCGTCGCCCAGAAAGGCAACCTTATCTTCTTTTAATAATTCAAAGCTGACATTATCTAACAACTTATTACCATCGGCTTCAATGGTAAGCCCTTCTACCCGCAGTACTTCTTTACCTATATCGCGCTCAGCTTTAAACTCAACATAGGGAAACTTTCGCGTCGACGCCTTAATCTGATCAAGATTAAGTTTCTCAAGGGCCTTTTTACGTGAAGTAGCCTGTTTTGATTTCGAAGCATTGGCTGAGAAGCGGGCAATAAACTCTTTAAGTTGCGCAGCTTTTTCTTCGGCTTTCTTCTTTTGATCGCGCTGCATCTGCCGAATTATCTGTGATGACTTATACCAGAAGTCGTAGTTTCCGACGAACATGGTAATTTTGCCATAATCAATATCAGCCATGTGGGTGCAGACAGTGTTCAGAAAATGACGGTCGTGACTTACCACAACCACTGTTTTATCAAAATCGATCAGAAAACTTTCAAGCCA
>CAZHLC010000305.1:0-1369 GCA_964532545.1 uncultured Leptospiraceae bacterium
AGAGGTTTCAGAGCCAGCAGTATCATACCAGAAAGAATCAACAGCTGCAGCAAAACTGCGCCAAAAATCAGCGGCTTGTTTTTAATCTGTGTGAAGCTCATATTTTTTATTCCAGTAGCGGTTTATAAACCAGGTGAAGGCACCGGCTGCCATAAAGACCAGGGCCATGGTTACATAGTTTGCGAAATAGTCGATGTATCTGCCAATGGCCAGGGCCAGCAACAGGATGATACCAAGCATAAAGGCCTTTTTATAGCGGTGTTTAATTCCCCGTGCCACAAACAACCCCGCCAGACCAAAGAAGCTCAAGTTGGTGAAGACGGTTACAATGTCTGCATTATCTTCGCTCATCTCATTGGCACCGGGTGAAATAAACTGGCTAACCAAATGCACCACCAGCACATAGGCAACCACCCCGGCGGCCGCCCTGACCTCAAAACTTAACTCTGTAAGCCAGGCTGCAAAAACAGCCAGGCCCATGGCTGCCAGCACCATGGCACTGTAGGTCACTTTATGAGCACTTATGCCCTCTACAGGGTTTTGCCAGGTGAGTGCAAACACCCAGCCAAACAGAGCCAGCAGAAGAATGGTTGAGACTGCGTTGACAAAGTTCTCAACAAACTGCAGACGCTGCAAAAACAGCATCAGCAAAAAGCAAATTACAGCAAACAGGCTGAAGAGTTCAAGGTGCTCGCGGCCCCGTTCGAGATTTTCGGCTATATTAAAAACAAACAGAAATATATTGATCACAGCCAACAGCAGAGTGGCCCTGGTGGGCTTCTGCCAGACCATGTAGAGCATAGCCCCCATGGGAAGTAAACCCAGTAGCGAAAAGTTGTAGTTGGCCAGCTGAAAGCCCAGATAGAGCATCAGGGCCAGGGTCAGCACCAGCAGACTGGCGGTACTTCGAAAGTAGAGAATCACTGGTACCGTACCAATGGCCAGCCAGAGAAAAGCATTGGGAAAATATGTGTCAATGTGCCAGATCTGTGCCTGCAGAAAAATATTTATACCAAACAGCAGATTGGCCAGAAAGAAGGCCAGCTCAGCCCGGCTATCTTCAGAGCGCTGCAGCTCATAAAAACCCCAGAGATAAGCCACCCCCAGGGGAACCAGACCCACTGACATTCTCAGCGGTGTACCGAGCTCATGCCAGTTTTCGCTGATGAGCAACAGCAACCCCATGGCTACAAACAGCACTGCAACCGCAGAAAGAATAAAGCCGCTGCGTGCATACCAGGGGCTGTCACCCTCTAACTGGTACTTTTCATACAGACGCTTGGCGGTAGGTTGATCAATGATCTGCTCATCAAGCCAGCTCTGTATCTCTTGCTTGAAAGCTTTTGACTTTATAAACCAGAAGCGCATA
>CAZHLC010000305.1:1469-5722 GCA_964532545.1 uncultured Leptospiraceae bacterium
CCAGCTCTGTATCTCTTGCTTGAAAGCTTTTGACTTTATAAACCAGAAGCGCATAATCTATTAGACGTGCCTGCCCCGCAATTATCTCAATCTTTTACAGCTGCGCCTCTCGATTCTAAAAATAAACAGGCTTTTCAGGCCGAGGTGCGCCCTTTGATAAAAAACCACAAGGTGTATACCACGGCAATCACAAGCAGGCCACCATGCACCAGCAAATCAAACCGGTCGACCGCCTTGTTTAACCACCCCTTTGACAGCAACTCTAGCTTCTGTACTAAATGAGGGGTTTCACCTATGGGCATTACCGCCATGATAATGGCCAGAGCCCAGATCAAGAACAGTGTATTATTTTTCTTCATCTACAAACCCCCTGCATTAACTGCCTCAAACGCACAATCATTTACGTGACATATTGTTGGCAGTTTAAAATAAAAAGTAAGTTACCGCCTGAATCTGAGCTTTACTCTGGTCTCTATGTACGAATCAAATGAAAAAGAAATTGATGATTTAGCTGGCGAGTTGATTCGTAAACTGAACGCAGAAGTAAACCACGAAGCCGACACCGTTATTATACACGGTCATTTTCAGGGGCGCCGGGTCGAGCTGGTCTTTGAACTTGACCCGCAAATTCCTGACCTTGAAGTTCGCATCACCACCAAGAACGACCTGGGCTATCTCGATCTTTATTATGATCCCGACCAGTTCGATGACGATGGTGAAGACCCTGACTTTGACTTTGTGATTCAAACGCTGGGCTATGGCACCTATCTTGAAGACTACCGTCGCAATGTTGAAGCCCAGCGACGGGTTATCAATGACCTGCCCGAACATTTTATCTACAGCACCTCTAGGCTCATGCAGAAATTTGCTATTGATAACATTGAATTCGACCACCAGTTTGCCGAGTTTATGTTTGCCCCCCGCCGTGAGCGCCGGGTCATACCCAATGACTTACTGGGGTTGTTCGATGAGTTTCACCCCCTGGCTGCCTACTTTGAACCTGCTCAATAAATGAGTCTGGTTGAAGTTGCAGGCGTCTTCAAAAGCTTTAAAAACATACAAGCAGTTAATGGTATTGATTTAACCATCAATGCCGGCGAATATGTGGCCCTGCTGGGCCCCAATGGTGCAGGCAAAACAACCTTGATAGAAATGATCGAGGGTATTCAGCGACCTGATCAGGGTGAAATCATCATCGCAGGTATGAGCTGGCAGCACCATAACGAAGAAATTCATCGCCAATTGGGCATTTCGCTGCAAGAAACCCGTTTTTTTGACAAAATCAAAGTGCTCGAAACTGTACGCCTGTTTGCCAGCTTTCACGGGGCCAGCGAGCAGCAGGTCAATCAGGTGATCGGGCTGGTACGCCTCGAGCAGAAAACAAAGGCCTATGTTAAAAACCTGTCAGGTGGGCAAAGGCAGCGCCTGGCTCTGGCCCTGGCCCTGTTAAACAAACCCAGATTGCTGCTGCTTGATGAACCAACAACTGGTCTCGACCCCAATTCGCGGCGTGAAATATGGGAAATTTTAATCGCCTTAAAACAAGAAGGCCAGACCACCATGTTACTCACCACCCACTATATGGAAGAGGCCGACTATCTCTGTGAACGCATTATAATCATGAACGAAGGCTCTATTCTAGCCCAGGGCAGCAAAGAAGACCTGCTCAATCTTACTGCAAGTCAAGAGCTGGTCGAATTTAAATTTAAAAAGAAGCGTAAACGTTTCAGCCTGCCCCGCCATCTTGACCGCAGCACCATGCGCTTTGATGAGAAAAACCAGACCTACCAGCTGCCGGTGCAGAGCATCGCCAAAGATCTGCCTAAACTTATTAAATCATTTGAACGCCAACACATTGAACTTGATTCACTCGAATGTCGAAAGCTGACTCTCGACGACATTTTTATTTCAATGACCGGCCGGCACCTTGAGAACTGACATGTACTATTTTAATCAGCTCTACCAGCTTGTTTCAGTGCACATCAAGGCCATTATACGCGAACCAGGCCTCATCTTCTGGGGGGTGTTCTTTCCTATTCTCATGGCCTGGGGGCTGGGTATGGCCTTTTCACAGAAAGGTGAGCTCAAACACCACATTGCAGTGATTGAACTGCAGAAAAATACACAGATTCATTCACTGCTTAATGAAGCAACCAGTGGCAACGATGACATGGGCCGCTATTTTGATCGCAAGCTGAATAGGCCAGATATTGGAGCTGTTCAGTTTCGCCTGCGCTTCGTTAATCAAGCTCAGGCTACCCAGATGCTGAAGCGGGGCCAGACCAGCATGCTGATTATAAGCAGGGCCAGCAAACTGATTTACCGCTTCGATGAAGCCAATGCTGAAGCCCAGCTTACCTATCTGCAGTTCAGCGCAGCCCTGCGGCCCCCGGCCGGGGGCGCCCAGTTAAAAGCTCTTACCCGCATTGGCAGCCGCTATGTCGACTTTCTGGTGCCAGGATTAATTGCATTAGGTATCATGATGTCAGTGATGTGGGGCGTGAGCTACGGCATGATCGACAACCGCAATAAAAAGCTGCTGCGCCGTATGGTGGCCACCCCCATGAACAAAACCATCTTTATGAGCAGCCTGTTCATCTCTCGGCTGATCATGAGTATGGTCGAAACTGTTATACTCATAGCATTCACTTCATACTTTTTTGAAATCAGAATCGAAGGCAGCATTATTGGCGCCTTGCTGGTTTTTGTAGCAGGCCTGTTCTGTTTCTTTGGCATAGCCATTCTGACCTCATCGCGCACCGAGAATACCCAGATTGGCAACGGCCTGGTGAATGCAGTGGTCATGCCCATGATGATCTGCTCGGGCATTTTCTTCAGCTATCATAATTTTCCTGATGCGATTTCGGGCATCATCGCCTGGCTACCTCTCACCATGCTGGCCGATTCAATTCGGGCCATCTTCATCGAAGGCCAGACCCTCATGGGCTCATTGGCCCCGGCAGGCATCATGATTACACTGGGACTCGTTTGCGGCGCTTTAGGGCTGCGCATATACAAGTGGCATTGAGAAAGAAGCAGACGCGTTGAGGCCACAACTGGTGCATCTTTTTCGCCTTAGGCGAAAATGCTTTAGCAAAGCATTTCGCCATGTGAAATGCGAGGTTAAACCTCGCAAAGAAAAATGGTTCGAGCCAGAAACAATGAACCGCTGGCAGGGCCCGGGGCCCGACTGGGCTAGTTTGCCTCATTTATCACTATAGCGCTTGATTGTGTACCCAAAGAAAATCTCCGGCCTCGAAACTTGCTTCGCAAGTTTCTTCTGAAGCGGGCCTTTGACCCTGCCTGCGATTTTCTGTTAACGGTTAAGAATTCCTTGATGCTAATTCGGCAAACTTGGCATTTTCGCCTTGGGCGAAAATGCTTCAGCCACCATCACGCCCGACTACGCCTCGGTAGGGTTCGATGGGTAGATGCATGACCTCACTGGCAGGAAATTGATCAAGTATGTACTCAACTACATGCCTGACAGTACTAACGGCCACTGGGTGGCCCTGGTCATCAACGATCGGTACGTGTCGATAGTGCCCCACATGCATCTTATTCATAAGGTAGCGAATGCTGTCTTCGAGGTGCAGGCAAACGGGGTTGGGTGTCATGATCTCGGTCACTGGCTGGGTTTCGTAGTTGTCGATTTGGCCCAGGGCCTTCATCACAATATCGCGCTCAGAAACAATACCAACCACCTGGTTGTTCTCGTTCACCACAATAATCGCCCCGATATAGTGGGCCTGCATGGCCTTAAGGGCATCGGCAATGGTGGCTGACTGTTGAATCGAAACCGCTTCACGGGTTTTGAGGTTTTTTAATGATAAGTCGAATATATGGGCATCAAAGGCCACCTGCTCGCCGTAGCGTTCTTCCATTATTTTTAATTCATCTAAAATATGCTCTTTCATATATTAAAATGATTATACGCCGCACAAAAATGAAAGTCAAGATATTTTCTTGTATGACAGCGAAAAATGTAGACTTTCAGCTCTAGAATAGAGTTTTTACGAGTCAAATTATCTTTCAGGCCGGCAAATTTACCCAAAATACTTAAAATAGTGCATAACTATGCAGCAAGACCATCAATTTGACTTCGATTATGTAATTATTGGCTCAGGCTTTGGGGGCTCAGTATCGGCCCTGCGGCTGGCCGAAAAGGGTTACCGGGTCTTGGTTCTCGAAAAGGGAAAATGGAAGCGGCCTGAAGATTTTCCTAAAACCAACTGGCAGCTCAAAAGATGGCT
>CAZHLC010000306.1:0-5697 GCA_964532545.1 uncultured Leptospiraceae bacterium
GCTCTCATTAAGAATGAGCAGCTTTTTCATGGCTTCTTGTACGTTTTCTCTGAAGCCATTACGAACATAGCCCTTGATTATCAGATTATCAGGGTTCTCGCCAGCATTACCCACGCGGCAATCGCCTGTAGGCATAAGCCCCGAAAAACTGCATGGGGTTTCTTTTTTGCCAGCACTATTGTAAACATAGTAATCAGTACCATCCATCGAGGTGCCTGAAAGAATGGTGATAGGTACAACCAGCGGAGTAAGTTTACCGTCGCTTGGTTCAGTATAGGTATACCAGTCTGAAGGCCCAGTTAAAGCATTGCCATTGCCATCGTAATTATCAGGATAAGTTACACCCTGAACCTGAGGTATGGGGGGCATTTCTTCGGCCGTATAGCAGAAGTCTACACGGTTACCACCATTCATACAGCCAGCAAAGCTTAAGCTTCTTAAGTAAGCCTCCCATAAATCGGGAACGCCATTAGAACCATTGGCACCTGTGGCTGTTTTTTCATCGGTAATGAAATACTGGTCATAGAATTCACGAAACTTCAAGAAGTTGCGGTCAGCATAGTTGTATGGTGATGAGATAATGTCTGCTGGTCTGTATACGGCTCTTGCAAGGGTCTCGAGCGCTTCAGCATTATCAAGCAGCAGGGGATGCTGCAGCGGGTCAGTGCCCAGTTTGGCAAACAGATTTTCGTAGGTATCAAGGGGTACACCAAACATGCCAAGAATAGCTTCAATGGTCTGGTTACCCAGAGCACCAAAACGTGTCATGGTCATTAACATGGTGGTGCCAGAATCACCAGGCGCGAATGACGTGCGGCCAAACCGGTTGGTAGCCGTGGCGCCTTCGGCCGGTGTTTCTTGAACAAGGCCGGCACCTGTGCCCGCGGTAATATTGGCGACCTGACCATCTGAGTTCACACCCAGCATGTTGAAATCTGTACCATATTTGGTGCCATAGGGGCAGAAACGAAGCTTACCGGTGCTGGGGTCAATTGTTGTGGGGTCACAGCTAGAACAACCGGGGTGGCCCGGGGGGCAATTGTTTGTGAAGAAGTTAAATTTACCGTTATCGTTAAAGCCACCAACTGACTTAGAGCGAAGTAACCCGAGAAGGCCGTTGCCCTGAACTACAAAGAAGTTAGCGAAATACATGCCACCCTCAGGTGAGTGACGGTCACCACCGCCTACGGGTATAATAGCGACCAGCTTTTTGTAATCCATCAACCAGTTGAAGTTAGCGCGAATAGCTTCTGCCCGGCTTTCAAAGTCAACGACTACCTTTTGCCAGGTGTTACATCTAGTGTTATCATGATAGTTTACATCAATATTAGGTCTCAAATAACCATATTTGGCATAGTTCTGGGTGGGATGTTTAGCGTCGGCCCAGCAGGGGTCACCGGGGCCCATGGGGCGGTAGACAAATTCAAATATATGCAGGTTACCATAGGCATTGTTCCCCGCGCCATTGGTTTTACCACCATAGGCAGTATCACTCTGGCTGCCGCTGAGCTGCTTACGTACGATCCACTGCCTTGGCTGGCTGGTATCAGATTTGATCTTGTTATCATCCCAGTCGTCACGATGAATCTTGTTTCGAACTTCACCGGCATTGTTACCCAGGGCAACGCGCACATCGTGATAGTCTGGGGTAAAACACAGGCCCTTACAGGTTTTAATTCGAACAGTGTTCTGATAACGGTCTGTATAATAGCTGTTTTTGAATTTGAGGTCAGAGCCGTTAGGCGCCTTGCCCCTATAGGTATAGGGGCCATAACCCTGCCAGACGTTAACTGGCAAGAGTGAGCTCAACCAGGTGCCCATTGAGGCATCGGCATTTTCTGCATCGGCCTGCTGGCCTGTAAAGTTGCCGGCCCAGTTGGCATTGTCATTGATATCAGGGTTTGGTACGCTGGGTGAGCGAACTACAAACTTGCCCGGGGTAAAAGCCTCGATCATGAACATGTCAAGGTTGGGTGACCAGGATAAGCCATTTCGTCTGATTGTGCGGCCGCCACTGCAGTCATTACCATTACAGAAGAATCGAAGTGAAAATTTGTTAATAGCCTGTAGCTCAGCCTTGCCCTCGGCGGCCAGCTCTGATTTCATATTTGTCAAACCGGTACGCAGAATAAGACGGGGGGTAACCTTAGAAGGTTTCACCATGCCATTGCTTATGGCCAGGGTATAGACAAAGGTGGTCAACCACGAGGCATCTTCACGGCTGCCCGGGTCATCGACGCCTTTTTTATCCATCACTACCGCATTGCGTAGCGAATACTGCCAGCCGGCGAGAAATGATTGCAGGTTTCGCTGGCGGTCACCAAAATAGAGTTTGCCATCGGCGGGCGTAAGAGCCCACTTCTTGTCAGCGGGGCTGTAAAACTGCTCTAAAATAGAGAGGTAGAGATTGCTCATTGAAGCAGTCATGGCCCGCTCACCATTATAGGTGGGGTTAATCACCTTCTGCATGCCGCCCGAAGGGTTCAATGGATTGCCATCAGAGGTGTCGCCGCCAAAAGCGCTGCCATAATAATTGCCATCGCCATCGCCATTGAGAATATCGTGCATTTGGTAACGAAAGGCTACGTGGTGTTGGGCCGCGGCATTGGCGCCCGGGGTCGTGCCGTCGTTCCACATTAGGCCACCAAGGGCCTCAGTACCGCCATCATCGTTAAGAAACGAAACACCATCCCACAGAATATCGAGAACTTTGTCGCGGCCGGTGTTCATGTTACCACCACCGTAGCGGGTCAGAGTGGCTTTCAAACCATAGTTGGCGTCGTCAAACAGGCTAGAGATAAACTGAATAAGGTCGTTGTTGGTATCTAAGGGCGAGTACTGCTCGATATTGGGTATTTTATCCATATCGTTGGCAGCGGCGTTGAACATCCACTCGCTCAGTAGACCATTAGTGTCAGGGTCTTTGGCGGTCAGGTGAGAAGCATACAGGTCAAGAACCGGGCGCAGCTCATTGAATACCGTGTCTTTGCGGGTAAGGCGGTAGAAATCTGACGTCACGTAATCGGTAATGGCTGATTTATCAACGTCTTTAACCAGCCAGTCGGTGGCTTCACGTTCTTTGTCGATGATTTCAGAAAGGTTGTTTTCGATATAGTCTATCTTTTCTTGTGCCTTGGCATCAAGGTCAACCCCGCTGTCGCGCAGGTTGATCAGATACTTATAGACATAGGCACCGGGGTCATCACCGGGTTTGCCAAAACCATCTTTAAAAACACAGTGCGCCATACGCATAGTCTTATAGGCTTTAAGCATAACTTTGCGCGATTCTTCAGGCACGGTGGGCATGGCTGCCTCGAAATCGCCATTCAAATCGTCACAATCGAGCCACTCACCCTTGGTAGGAAAGGCCAGGGTTGAAGCCGAAGGAAACATGTCGGTTGAAGAGCCAGCGTATCTAAAATAATCTGCAAGAACCGAGGTAGGGCCGGTAATGCCGGGTTCTTCGATATTAAGTATGTTT
Source organism: uncultured Leptospiraceae bacterium (assembly GCA_964532545.1). Lineage (GTDB taxonomy): Bacteria > Spirochaetota > Leptospiria > Turneriellales > CAZHLC01 > CAZHLC01. Next base: position 3,482 of record CAZHLC010000306.1, read on the forward strand.
GCGCCGATGTTAAACGCGCGGTTGAAGTTGACCTTATTAAACAGGTACTGGCTGTACATGTCATCAATAGGGTAGGCATGCTGGTTCATCAAATCGGGCACCGGGGCTTCTAGCATGACCGAAAGGTTCATCAGAGTTTTAACAATCTGATCTTCGTCTTCTTCAAAACCGCCTGAGGTTTTTTCGTTTAACTCTGTTGCATCAATATCGTTGAACAACGACATAATGGCCGGTATGTCATCTTTAATCTTGTTCAGCTGAACCGGGTTTTCAGGTTTAAATTTCTGAAAATCACCGATCGAACTCGAACAGCGTAGTGTTATGAAGCTCAAAACCAGAGCTATTGGAATAAATTGTTTCTTTATATATCGCACCCGTCTTACCTACAATTATATACGGATTTCAGACCATCACGGGCCAAAAAACCTTCACTTTTTTTGTGGCCTTTCGCTAAGAGCCGTAAGTAATGCTGCTATGCACAACAAGAAGATAAGTAGCGGAAGAGCCTCAAAAGCCGTCTCTTTCCATGTAGAACCTGTCAGGGTAGATAAAATAAAAGTGATGAGAAAAATCAAGATAAAAACTACATGAACTAAATAGCTTTTAAGAGTTTTGTTCCAGAAAGAAAACAGCTTAGATTTGAATAGGCCAAAGGCCATGATTATGGCGGGTAGCAGCACCAAGTATCCCCAGGGAAAAGTTTCAAGGCCAATGGCGGGAATCATCTGTAGAAGCTGCAAAAAGGTCATAATTAGCAGACTCATAAGCAGAAAATTCTCGGGTTTGCCCGTTTCAAATTCTGCAAACCAGTGCCGCCCGATATAGAGGTGCACCAATAGCAGAAAAGCCAGCAACAAGCCGTAGCTGATGCTTATATAAGGAATATTTGCAAACGAATAGGGAATATAGGCATCGAGGGCAAAGGCCGTGAATGCTGTAACCAGAAATATGGCGCTGATCACATCGGTAATAATCACATGTTTTCTTTGAATGCCCCCAAGCAGGCGCCAGGCCAGGCGAAGATGGGCCATGGGCATAATGGCTACCATGGCGAAACTTACCTGGCTCAATCTTTTCTGAATAATTGGCGAAAGCTCTAGATAGTTTGCTGCGGCCCCAATGAGGTAAAGCCCCCAGCAGCTGAGAATACCGCCGGCGGTGACATGAAAGAAACGGTTGCGGCCACTTACCAGGGTCAGCATGGCCAGCACAAAGACCAGCAGGGCGCTGATTGACAAGAAGCCTGCCTTGCTGAGAAAATTTGGTTTCACATAGAACTTATCAGTTAGCCCATAGTTAACAAAAATAAAAACTGAGAAAATGGTCACACAGACGATGCTGACAAACAGGTAAAAAAGCATCTTATGAGCGATCAGCAAATCGAGGTAGTCTTTAAAATGGCTGCGAAAGATATGAAAGGCCATCACCAGCAGTGGAATAAAACCAAAGTTGATACCGGGGTAGAAACCAATGCCCATGAAGTTGGGTACGTTGCTGAATGAGAGCAGCACCATGGCATTATAGGCAATAATGAGCGTCAGATTGGGTTTAGTGTCTGCTGCTCTGATGTATTTAATAAAAATAGGAATGAGAACAAAAAGGTAGCCGGCCGCTGCGGCAATCGTCCAGAAAGTCATGCCATACTTTGGCAGGGGGTAGCTGCCAAAGGGGTAGATCAACCAGCGGTTATTAAAGGCTGTACCGTTAAACAGGCTGATGTAGGTCAAGATAACCCCGACCCAGATCACCATGGTGACGTAGTTTATGATTTTATATCTTTTTTCTGTAATATAATAGGCCAGGTGCCCAGCACCTGGGGCGAGATAAACCAGTATATAGGTGAAGGCATTGTTCAGGGTCAGTAGGTTTGACTTGACTTCTTGTGCCCCAAGCTTCGGGGGGGGCAATTGCATAACCGCGCGCAAGGCGAAGATCATGGCGAAGGCGCCATAGCCAAGACAGAGCATGGCAAAGCTTAAATATTCATTGCGCTTTTCGTGTTTATAGGCCAGTCGCAGGGCAATAAAAAAAAGAGTAAAGGCGACCAGACTGGTTACCAGAGCACCAAGAGCATAGGGCGTCTGGTGCCAGAAGTATTCCCATGCTTCTGGTTTTAAAGATATAAAAGGGTAGGGTTTAGCACTCTGCAGATACATTGAGCTTTAAAAGCGCAGTGTTACTGCAGCCCCACGGCCCCAGTAAGCAAAAGAAATATC
>CAZHLC010000307.1:0-5684 GCA_964532545.1 uncultured Leptospiraceae bacterium
ATTTTGGCTGGCCCCGCTCTTGATTAGCAGGGCCGCCATGTGATAGAAGCAGTGCCTGGCGGCAAGGTGCAAGGCTGTCACATCATTGTCTTCATCTTTTAGATCGATGCCGGCCCCCCGTTTGATTAAAAACTGGGCCGCTTGGTACTCTTTACTATTTTTATCGCGCTGGTTATCGCAAGGGTTACCCAGCATTGAACTGAATGATGAAACCACCCCGCGCGAGGCCAGATTCTGCAGTGGGGTGAAACCCGACCAATCATAGGCATCTATATCTCGACCATCATCAAGGGCCTTTTCTATTTCTTTCAGGTTTGGTGGGTCGAGATAGACGTGAATATCTGGCTTGCAGGCGGCAACTATAGACACAAGCCAGACAAAAAGAAAGAGCGAGCTGCAGGTGCTTCTTATGAAGGTCAACAACCCGCTCATGCCTTTATTTTTTTAGCAGCCAGCTGCTCTGGTGAAGTTTTCATGATTTTGAGCATACTCAGACCATCTGGTATTTTTGAGATTGTGGCCATACCGCCCATGACCGCACCGGCCACACCAACTGAAGAAACATCTGCACCAGTCAGGTAGAGATTCTCGATGGGGGTCTCAGCATTGCACCAGGCTGTTTTACTGGTGAAGCGTTCAACCACACCGGGTACCCCATAAATAGAACCCTGGGGGTGATCGGTAAAATGCTCAGTGGTAACAGGTGTTGAAAGCTCTCTGAACTCAATCAGATCAGCAAAGCCTGGGTAGCGCTCATTCACAAAATTGATCAGCATATCAGCAATATCGTCTTTCAGCTTTTTATACTCTCCATCACGTTTCTTCCATGGTTCGTCTTTCCACTTGGCGAAGGCATCATAGGTGGTAAAAGCAATGATCTCTGCAGTAAAGGCCTCAGCTTCTGGGTCTTTCAGGGCCGGAAAAGTTAAGTAACAGCCCGATGGTTTGCCCTGTTCAATCCAGTTTGATGAGACAGCGTAGTTTTCATCATGGTCATAGCTGGTGTAGATCCAGTAGTTTTCACCATTAAAACCCAGCTTGCGTGGGTCATCTTTTAAACCCAGGTAAAGGCCTACATTAACTGCAATGGTCTGTTTTTTATAGAAGGCATTGAGCTCATCGCGAAAAGAAATAGGCTCACTCTGCGGAATCAGCTTGTTATAGGTAGTATAGGCACCGGCATTAGAGATAATGGTATCAGCATAAAACTCATAGATACCGTCGCCCTCTTGAGCCCTGGTGTGCTTGACACGTACACCTTTAGCCTGCCCACCTTCAATTAAGATTTCTTCAACCTGGTGGTTTACCAGAATCTTACCGCCAAACTCTTCTATGATGGGTTGAATGGTTTCAAGAATACGGGCCGATGTACCCACGGGGTAGTATCCCCCATTTAAATAATGCAGCACAATAGTAGCATGCATCAGCAGCGAGGCCTCTGCAGGCGGTACGCCGTAATCGCCCCATTGCGAAACAAGCAGGGCTTTTAATTGCTGGCTTTTAAAGTTTTTATCGAGGTATTCTTTTACAGAAATATTTGGATGTTTAAAGCCCCCGTTCAGATCAACCTCTTGCTTAATCAAATCAGTGAAAGCAGGTTTACCCTTCAGAGTAATATGGCGCCCCCAATAGGTATTGACGGTTTTCATATCATCGAAATATCTTTCGATAGACTCGGCCTCATCAGGAAACTGCTTAATCAAGTCACCCTGGTATTCTTCTCGACTGGCTTTCACCTCGAAAGTAAAATCGGGGTAAACAAACTTCTCGAAAATGTGGGGCATCTTGGCCCACTTCATTTTGCCGCGGGTCAGCAGGTCAAAAATGCGGCCAAGTACACTGTCTTTAGCCAGGTCGCCTACATAGTGAATGCCAACATCCCAGTGAAATTTTCTTTTTCTTTTGAAGGTGTGGGTAAAACCACCGGCGGTAAAATGGCGCTCTAATAAAAGAACCTTTTTGTGCCGGTACTGGGCCATAATGCTGGCGACGGTCAGCGCCCCCATACCCGAACCTATAATAATAATGTCATAGTCGCTGTTACTTTTGCTCATAGAGCCACTGTAAGCACATGAAGCAGCACGTCAAGGTTAACACTGTTAACCTTGTGACTTTTTAGAGTCTGGGCGAACACTCTTTCGCTCAGATTTAGATCAGCTATGAAAGAAATAGCGATGAAAACACTGAATGCGATAGTGCCCAGCAGCAGCACAGACCAGGTAAGCCAGAACTTGACGGCGTTCGTCTTGCGTTCTACACGAAACCTCTGGCCTGTGGCCTGAGATGTCGGCGCAGCCATGGTGGGCGTACAATACAATTTTACCCTTAATCAGGGCATAAACGGCGAAAAACAGAATCAAACCGCACAGCAAGATGACCATGGCATGCTGTCTGGTTAAAAAACCGGTTATGTTCTCAAACAATTCAGTCACCGGTTAAAGTCGTGGGCCTGGCGGCTATCACGGCACTGGGCCAGAGTACGTTTCTCTTCATAGCGATCATTTGATAAATAGCGTACTTTTAATTGTTCACCCGATGTGCTCAGTATCTCTGCGCGCTGAAACCAATTTTTGGGGTGGGTAGTCTTGCGGCAGCGCACCCAATGGCCTACCTGCCAATCAAGGGGCCGCACTTCGCTGCGCAGGCGCACTCGCGCAATATCACCATCGGCCAGTTTGACCTTGGCACGCCTTGAGTTAATACTGATGATTCGGCCTGCATACCAGCGTTTGCTCTTAGGCCACATGGCCACGACCTGTTGGCCTGCCTTCAGGCTGCCTTTATCAAACACTCTGCGCTGGCACTTAATCTTAAACTGCCCGCAGGTTTTAAGCAGAGCCTGCCAGATGGGCCAGTTGTTCAGCGCTGATTTCTGGCGCCGCTCTTTCCAGAAGAAACGTTTGAGCCCATGCTTCTGGGCCTCAAGCTCTGAACCCCTGGCCAGCTGCTGCAAAAGAGCTTTCATAAAAGCGGCGCCATAAACGAGCTCATCTTTAATGACTCTTTTCTTTGAAGAGATATATCTTATATTGGCAATTTTTGTCGGCAGTTTCATTCTGTCTGCCGCCAGCTTTGAGAGGGTAATGAAGTAAACACCGGCTTCATAGTTCTGCTTGAAAAGTTTCTCGATATCTCGCCTTGCGCTGGGCCTACTGTACAGATTAGAGTATCCCGAACCGAACTTAACAATACGTTCGGCCCAGCGGGCCATACCTTCAGTGAACCAGCGGTTTTTAAACATGGTATAACCACTTTGAAAAAGATGAAAGAGCTCGTGAGCAGGGGTAGCATTTTCGATTGTGATCTTGTGATTGATATCAATAAAAATCGAAGTAGCACCAGGCTTATCTTGTGAGCGCCCGAATTTTATAATGCCGTCATAGGCCATACCGTTGTAACCCTTGAGTGAACCTATCAAATGCACATCGATAAAATCAACGCTACCATAGCGCTTTGTTTTCAGGGGATGTTTTAACTTAAAAACTCTGGTGTAGATCTGCATGGCCGCACTGAGCTGTGCACCAATATCTTCTACGTAGTCAGGTACCCCATTTCTGTTTCGATCTGCTCTTTTGTTGCGGGGCAGAGCCTCTTTACCCTTGAGCGTGTAAAAGATGCGCAGGCCTTCAATCTTATACACTTGCTCAAGTGAGAGGTACTTGTCTTTCCAACCTGCAAATAGAGCCAGAGGAAATAATAAAGCCACAAGCACCAGAACTGATTTATACATATTTTATTCGCATCAACCTTTCGTATTCGTCAAGGTATAAAAAGGTAGGTGGTTGACACTACTTACGACGGCCAGCGCACCTTTCGACCAGTAAGATGGCGAAGCAAATAGAGTCTATTGGTCTGAAGAAACATTATTCTGTATAAAAGAAAAAATGATATCGCCTACTTCATCATGTTTTTCTAAGGGCAGCATATGCCCTGTTTTTGCGAAGACCTGTAGCTCAGAGTTTTTGATTCCCTTATGCAGTTCTTTAGATAATTCTGGCGGGGTCATCTTATCTTCTTCACCGGCGAGAATCAGAGTGGGCACGGCCACCCCGGGCAGTCGCTCAAGGTTGTTAAACACACTGCAGGCGCTGAAGTCGTTTTTAAAACTGATGGGTGGCGTGCGCTGCATCTCTCTGAGACCAGATTGAATCAGAATATCTGGCGCATTCTCGGCATAGGCAATTTTAGAGATAAAACCTGCCAACTCATCTCTTTTGGCCGGGGTTATTTTTGTTTCTAGAATGGCCGAGTTTACCGGCAACCTGGCTCCGGTACAGACCAGTACCAGTGCCTTTACCTGCTTGGGCCTGAGTTGCAGCACCCGCTGTGAGATGGCGCCCCCCATTGAATGACCCACCAGAACCACTGATTCGATTCTTAAAGCATCGAGAAACGACACGATCACTCTGGCATAAGAATCAATACTCTTTCTGGCCCGACCTGCAGACTTGCCATGGCCAGGCAAATCAATCGTATAAACCCTGTGCTCTTTGCTGAGCCTCAGACTCTTGGGCCAATGCATACGGTTGCCGATGGCACCATGTATCAATAGTATGGGGCATTGGTTCTCGCCTTTAGATTCTGAATAATTAATTTCAATGTTTTTCAGTTTGATCTTAGCCATGGGCTAACCCCAGTAAAAAAAGCTCATAATATGAACAGTTTTTCAATGCTTGTTTGCGCCGCAAAATGCGAACTCATTTTTTTTATTGATATCTCTTTCATAGAATTGCAAAAGACCCCATGGGTATTTTTAACAGAATTTTTACTTCAGACAGTTTCGACAAACCAATTGGCCGGGGCACGGCCATCAAAAGCATCATCGCCGGCCTGGCTGGCCTTTACAGCGGCAAACTCTTTGCGGGTAAAAAAGGCCGGGTCATTGTGATTGGTGCCGGGGTGGCTGGCCTGGCTGCAGCACGTGACCTTGAAAAAGCCGGCATTGAGGCCATTGTAGTTGAAGCACAGAACCGTATCGGCGGCCGCCTTTATACCGACAAATCGATGGGCGTAAGCCTTGACTTTGGCGCTTCATGGATTCATGAAAGTGGCTCATCGCACCCTATTCAAAAGCTGGGGCAGAAACTCAATGTAAGGGTATCTGAGACTGACCATTCTTCATATTACATGTTTGACTATCGGGGCAAACGAATTGCCGATGAAACGGCCATCGCCTATGCCAAAGCCGCTGATGAATTAATTGGCCAGGCGGCAGAGTTGGCCGAGAGCGAAGATGCCACGGCCACGGCTGCCCTCAATTATGTAGCGAAAAAAGAAGGGCTTAGCGCCAGGCAGAGAGAATTTCTTTTCTGGCGAGTGGCCGCTCTTGAGGCCGCGGCCGCTGAAGACCTGGGCAAGATGGGTGATGAGAGCGAGGGCGATGCCTTCGGTGATGATGAGTATGCCTTTAAAGATGGCTATGAAACCATTTCAAATGGGTTAGCCCGGGGGTTAAAAATCAAGAAGAAACATCTGGTAAAAAAAGTCAGCCAGAATGCAAAAGGTGTTACTGTTTATACCAACAAAGGCAAGTTCAAAGCTGATGCTGCCCTGGTCACAGTGAGTGCCGGGGTTTTAAAAAAGAATAAAATCAAGTTCTCACCTGGTTTACCACGCGCAAAGAAGCAGGCCCTTTCGCGCATTGGCATGGGTACCTTGAATAAGATTGCCTTAAAATTCGACCG
>CAZHLC010000308.1:0-5649 GCA_964532545.1 uncultured Leptospiraceae bacterium
ATCGAATTAAAGAGGTGATTATCAATGCGTGAAGCCTTTGAGGCTGCTGAATTTATCACCTTTACTTTTATACCATACTGCTCGGCCAGCTGGTTGATCTGCAGCAGCATTTCATTGGGGCTGTAGCCTGGCAGCAACCGTATATCAAGGGTAGCCTCAGCCCGGTCTGTAATAACATTGGGGCCCTCGCTATTACCCGAGTTGAGACTGGTGAGCGAAACAGTGTTACGGGTCATGGCCCGCAGATGCTTATTGCCCTCGATCACCGGCTTCAACACCCGCTGAACCAGGGGGTTACCCGAACGCTTTAGAAAATATGAATTAGGAAAATCAGAGGCCTCGCCCATCTGGTAGAAAAATTTTTCAGTGTGCTCTGAAATGATCATCTTATCTTGAAAAGAAGACAGACGCTGAATAAACTTCATCAGCTTCAATGAGGCATATTCAGTGGGGGGCAGACTGCCATGGCCCGAAGGGCCACTGGCTGTGACCTTGAGCCAGAAGGTTCCCTTGCCTGCAAATTGAATATTGAAAATAGTTTTATCTTTGATGGCAATACCTCTGGTGCCAAGACCACCTTCGTTAAGAACATTTTCATAACCGGTAAAAACAGAGCGGTGATTTTTAATTAGATGTTGAATGCCCAGCTCACCACCCGATTCTTCATCAGCCAGCGCCAGAAACATCAGCTTATGTTTCAGGGGGATATTATTACGCTTGAGCAACAGCATGGTCATCAGCTGCATGACCGCCATACTCTTCATATCGAGAGCCCCCCGCCCATAGATACGGCCGCCTTTGATGACACCGCTGAAAGGTGGCACCACCCATTCTCTGGCATCTGCTTCAACCACATCAAGGTGGCTGGTTAAAATTAACCCCCTGCCCGCATTTGCGGCCGGCAATTCAGCCAGCAGATTAGCGCGGCCCCGGGCCGCCTCATAGCTCTGGCTGCTGATACCGTTACGTTTTAAAATTCGGGCAAAATAGCGGGTGATTTTCTTTTCATTTTTGCGGGTAGTGTCAGTGCGCAACAGCGCCTGCAAAATCGGAATAGCCTCTTCGGCTACGAGATTAAAGTCTATGTTATAGTTGCGCAGCTTGCGGTTATTTTCAGGCAGCTGCAGCCCGGCCGAAGTATCGAAGTGCACATACAGTAAAAGCAGAGCAAGAATCATCACCCCATACTTCGCAATTTTCTTCATACCAGAGAAGCTGGTTCTGCCATTCAAGTGTCAAGGTGAAAAGAATAGTTCGTGCGCAGAAGATGGTTTTGAAAAAAGAGTTGCATTGTACGAGTTTTTCTGAGGAATTACCCTTAATTTTCGCCAAAATGAGAGAGAAAATTTGGTACAAGATGGCTTTTAATCTGCCGAATTACAAAACAACACCAAGATGAACTATAAAAAATACATTGTTATGTCTCTACTCGTGTTCTTTGCACTGATGTGCTACCCGGGCAAAGAGCGCATGCATGAATACATGCTAATGAGATACACCCAGATTGAAAGCGTTGAAAAACAATTCAAATCGGTTGTTAACCTTATTCGCCTTGAGCAGAGCCCCAAGACCAATGCACTCTTCAAACAGAAATACCGTCGCGATCTTGAAAAGTCGTTTGGCACTTCACAAGAGCTGCATGAAGACGAACAGAACAACCAGAACAAACTGGCCAAACTTCTGAAAACTAAAGATCCACTGTTTGACAACCCAACCAATGCGTTTGACGAAAAGGTACAGTTGGGCTTCAGCATTGAAAACCGCATGTACAAACAGTCGTATCTACGGGGCCTTGAGGGTAAGGTCATCTCAGTTAACGCCCGCATACTCAATGTGAACACCGCCGGCAGCCGGGCCGTTCTTCAGAGCCGCCTGCCTTTTTCACAAGAAATCAGCAAAACCAGCAAATTGCTGCTGACCTATGTTACCGCTTCAACCAAATCAATGGGCAAATTGACCTCAATTCGGCGCTACCAAGATGTCAGCATGAAGGTGAAGGTTGCTGATATCAGCCTCAGCGAAAGCAGCAACTACGTAGTGGTGTATATAGATGGCAAGCTAGAAGAGATTGAAAACCGTGGCTGGCTGGGCATACAAAAATGGAAAGATGAAACACCCTATCTGCCTAAACCCTCTGCCAAGAAAAAGAAAAAGAGTAAGAAGGGTAAAAAAGAGCGCAGAAAGAAAAAGAAATCAAGCAGCGACCCCATCGCCTCAGCGAAAAGTAAAGTAAACAAGGCTGCGACAAAAGCAACAGATACAATCAAAAAAGTCAAGACGACTGCAGAGCAGAGCCTTGAACAAGAATGGAAAGAAGACGACGAAGACTGGTAGGCCTTGAGTAGAAGATATTATGATGAAAACGAAAACAAAAAAGAAAAACGAAACCTGGATCGTCGAGATTGATGGCCCGATTAAATCGGGTATGGAATTTGATCTCGCTGACGAGCTTGAAACCTGCCTGCACCAGAGCGAAGTACCGAAAATCGTTGTAGATATGAAGAAGGTTCCTTTTATTAATTCTGCAGCCCTGGGTATTTTTCTTAACATTTATCGCGAAGTTGAAAGACGTAATGGTCGCTTTGGCCTCTGTTCAATCAGCTCTGACGTAGATAATCTGCTTGAAATAACCAAGCTGGGTTCAATTCTTGAGATCTTCAAAAACCAAGAAGACGCTTTCGACTCATTTAAAGATTGAGCACCCGGCCCGGCTACCTCTCTTACATAAGCTGGTTTTTCGTTTTTTTTGCGGGGTTCGGCCTTGTCGTTCCGCAGCTTAGCCCCTATATCTATTCAACCCTCAAACTTGAATCACCTGGTATTATTTTTCTGGCGGGCCAGCTGGCCCTACCCCTGGGTTCTCTGCTAAGCGGGTATCTTTCTGATAAAACACTGCGCCTGCGCAGCATTCAGCTGGGCTCAACCTTGCTGGCAGCCGTCTCTATTGCCGCCTTCTCACTGCCCGCCTGGCTGGGCTGGGCTGCTTCAAAGGGTTATTATCTGCTGGGCTGGGCGGGCTTCTGCTTTTCTCTGGGCGGTATTCTACCCCTGGCCAATGTCTCTTACATGCAGAGTGGGCTGCCCCCTGAAAAATTCGGGGTGGTAAGGTTGTTCGGCACTCTCGCCTTTTTTATCATCAATGGTATACTCATTGTAATCAAGGCCAGGCCCGAGGCCCTGTTATTTCTATCTTCTTTTCTGTTTATTCTCAGCGCGGCCTTTCTGTTTTTGCTGCCCGCAAAGAGGCAATCTTCGGGGCAGCCCTTTCAGGCCAGTGCCATTGGGCGCTTGCTGGGCACACCGCTTTTTCTGTTTTTTCTATTCATCATGCTGCTTTCATTTATTCAGTTTGGCCCCTCTGAATATGTAATCGGTGATATTGTCAGCAAAATCGAATTCGCTTTTGAACCCGTACCCTTCTCATGGATGCTCGGCACAGCTACTGAGATCATCTTCTTTGCTGCCTCACCCTGGTTGATACGCCGGGTTTCACCCTCGATTCTGCTGGCCATGGGTTTTATCATTGGTGTTCTGAGATACGGTGGCATGCTGCTGTTTGCTGGTGATGAGATGCTGATCTATCTGCAGAGTCTGCACGGCCTGCACTTTGCACCCGCCTTTCTTGGTTCGCTGCTGCTGCTTGAGCAGAAGGTAGATGCACGCTACCTTGCTACCGCCCAGGCACTGTATCTGGTGCTGGCCCGGGCCCTGGGCACTGGCATTGGCGCCTTTGTTCTGGGTGATCTTACGGCAGCCGGCCTGTTCGATGCGGCCTGGTATATTGCCATAGCCGTTGCCACCTGTGGCTTCGCCCTGGTATTCATTTTCAGCAAAAAGCAGAAAGGCAGGTACTTTCTGAAAGAAGCGACATAATAGGTTAATTCTACGCTTACTCTGCCCCGGGTTCAAGTCGATAATTGCCTATGAGCAAATCGATCTATCTGCTGCTAGTGCTGGCCCTTGCATCAACGGCCGCCTTTGCCCTGGGTGAAGACTACCGCATCAATGTTGACTATGGCAATTTTACCATTCATATAAATGCCCGCATACCCATTCAAGAAGAAACCCCTGTGAACCAGCGGCATCTGATTCGTACCCACGCTAAAGAAGAGATTCTTCGTGAGGCCAGCCAGTTTCTTGAGAACTTTCAGATCGATGCCAACCGCCGAATCAAAGACATGCTGGCCCAGAACAAAGCATTCGCCCGTGAATATTCTCTTTTTTTAGAAACTCTTGAACCAGGCAGCCTGTTCTTTCGCTCTCGCCGCATTGAAACCAGTTTGGCAATTCCGTTGCGGGGTCGTAATGGGCTGCTGCGTCATACCCCCATACCGTGGCAGACCCAGAGCTATGAAGTTCTGCAACCAAAAGAATATGTGGGTGAAGCCTATAACCGCAAGTGGGTCAAGGGCGAGTTTGAAAAGAGTCTGGCCCCGGTAATCTATTCTGGCCTGATTATCGATGCTACTGAATTAAAAATCAATTCGGCCATGGCCCCGCGTATCTACAGCCAGAATGGCCGGCTGATCTATGGCCCAGAATTTATCAGGCGTGATGTAGGTACGAACCGGGGCATCGCAGCGTATGTAAAATCAATCGCCCATGCCGAGGTCACCCGCCGGGCGGGCAAACACCCCCTGTTAACCGTAGCTCTGGCTGCCCAGGGCAAATACCAGACCAACATTGTATTGGCCACTGAAGAGATTACCAAACTTTTTGATCATAAACAAACCGTTAAGAATCTGCTCAAATGCCGGGTTGTGATCATTGTTAAATAAATAGTTTGCAAGACGAGTCGGCACCTTCTAAAACAAGCTTCTGGGGTTCGCTCACCCGCGCCCAGGTGGCATCAGTCATTGCTACCCTGCTCGACAATCTGGTTTATTTTCTGGCCAATGAATTGCTGGGCTTGTGGTATGTTGCGGCCACGGCCCTGGGCGCCTTCTGCGGGGCCGTCTGTCATTTTATTCTAAGCCGCACATGGGTATTTCGTTCAAAACACCGGCCATGGCATGATCAGGCCTGGCGCTATGTGCTGGTCTCAAGTGGCAGCCTGTTATTAAACACAGCCGGGGTAACCTTTTTTACAGAGGTTGTGGGCCTGCATAACCACATATCTAAGGTAGTGACTGGTTTATTAGTGGGGCTTTTCTATAATTTTCTACTGCACCGCTACTTTGTATTCAAACGGTAGCGTCACCCAGCAGAAATCAGAAACCGTAATATTCGTTACCCAGGTGAGTGATCAACTCTTCACCGATCAGGTAACGAATAGTGTTCTTCAGTTTCTTTTCTTGATTAAAGATGTCATGCTCTGGGTCAAGGCCAGGTGCAGTCTGCGGGCTTTTGAAATAGAATGACAACCACTCTTGTATGCCCTTAAGACCGGCGCGTTTCGCAAAGTCAATAAACAGTACCAGGTCAAGCATCAGAGGGGCGGCCAGAATTGAATCTCGGCAGAGAAAATCAATTTTCACCTGCATGTTATAACCCATCCACCCTTTGATGTCGATGTTATCCCAGCCTTCTTTGTTATCACCGCGAGGCGGGTAATAGTTGATTCTAACCTTGTGATAGAGATCTTTATAGAGTTCAGGGTACTTCTCTGGTTGAAAAATGGTTTCAAGTACAGAGAGCTTACTTACTTCT
>CAZHLC010000309.1:0-5642 GCA_964532545.1 uncultured Leptospiraceae bacterium
CAAGCCCGCCCGTATTTCTCTGGCACATTGGGGCAGATCATACCAAGCTCACCCGCCTTTAGCCAGGCTTCTTTGAGTACCAGCCCTTCTTTCTGCCATTTGGGCATATTGGGTTGAATCTCTTCTCAAGAAACCTTCGCACCATGGCGCGAAACTCGTTATGTTCTTCAGTGAAATGAGAGGCCCGCATCATGCGCCATATGGGTGATACGCTCATGGGCCCTTATATCAGATAAAAAGAGTGTGTCGTGCAAGTTCGCAGCTAAACATGTTTGCCAAAGAAATCAAGCATACGCTGCCAGCTATCTTCAGCTTCATCGGGTCGATAACCAACCTGTAGAGGGCCGATTTTACCAAAGGTGTAAAGTGGCCCTGGCAAATCTTCAGTCATATAAGAGTGGCCGGCATTGTCGTAGATTTTAAAATCGTGTTCAATGCCGGTTTCGGCCAGGGCGATCTGCAGATTTTCGGCGGGGGCGCGAAAGATCATATCTTTTTTACCATAGCTGGCCACCACCGGGCAGCTCTTCTCGATCTGTTGAAAATAAACCGGTGAGCTGCCATAGTAAGGCGCGCTGGCCTTGATTCCGGGGCGCAGGGCCATCAGCAGGGCAAAACCGCCGCCCATGCAGAAACCTGCCACAGCCAGACGGTTTTCGTCTACGGTAGACTGCTTCTGCAAAAAGCGGGTAGCACTGTCAAGATCACGTAGAGCATCGCCTTCATTGGTCATCATGGCCAGCATTGATTTGGCGATGCAGATGGGCCCAGGTTCGGGTCGGTCAAATAAATCTGGGGCAAAGGTCACATAACCACTCTGGGCAAAACGACGCAACACCGGCTTTATGTTTTCAACCAGACCAAGAGCTTCATGAATCACCAGCACCGCCGGGTTCTTTTCTGCCTGCCCGGTAGGCTCACACAGCCAGCCACGCATGCTGTTGCCATCATATAGAGAAAAACTTGTTTCTTTAATATTCATCTCGGTACCCTGTTCTGCTGATGCCAGGTCTCAATTGCGCCCTGTAGTGAAGCCAGAGTCACAGGCTTGCTGATGAAATAATCCATACCTACCTGACGATACGTCTCGATACTCTTTTTGAAAACGTCGCCCGAGATACCTACAATAAAGGGTCTCTCATCGCTATAGGTGTCATAAATAAACCTGGTCAGCTCTAAACCATCCATGTTGGGCATTCTCACGTCAAGCATAACTATGTCATACTGGTTTTTGGCCAGTAGGTCACAGGCCACGATGCCATCTGGGGCACCCTGAGATACATAGCCCAGCTCTTCAAGCAACGCCTGCATGCCCATAAGACTGAGAGCCTCATCTTCAACCAGCAAAATTGAGCACTTGGCCCCATCTAATATCGCCGGGGCCATGGGCGCTTCAGTGGTTTCAGGTATCGGGCGGCTAAAACCAGCTACATTGCCCATCTTCAGTGAAAATTCAAAGCTTGAACCGCGCTCAGAAGTTTCAGCCTGAATGCTTCCCCCCATCAATTCAATCAGACGTTTTGAAATCGCCAACCCCAGCCCTGTGCCACGGGCCCCCACAAGGTCATCGACCCGCATATAACGCTCAAATATTTTGGGCAGCTTTTCAGGGGGAATGCCAGGCCCATTATCAAACACCTTAAAGTGCAAAAGCAACGGCTTATTGTCAGAACTGTCTAAATTCACCGTTATGCCTATCTGACCCCGCTGCGTATAGTTCAGAGCATTGTTTACCAGATTAAGTAAAACCTGGCGCAGCCTTCTGGCATCGCCCATTACGGCAATAGGTACCTGGCGGGCCACCACCTGATAAACTACATTAGATGTCTGGTTGGCCTTTTCGCTCAATAGCTGAATCACCTCATCGATTATTGCTCTGATTTTAAAAGGCTCTTGCTTGATCGCAACCTGCTCTTCTTCAAGAAGAGAAATATCGAGAATGTCATCAAGGGTGGCAGCCAGACTGCGGGTTGCCTTGGCAATGGTTGCAGAGAATGTTCTCTGCCGGTTGTCAAGATCAGAGCGCAGCAGCAGCTCGGTCATGCTGCTTACTGCATTCAAGGGTGTGCGCAGCTCGTGACTCATATAAGCAAGAAATCTTGATTTCGCTTCATTAGCCTCTTCAGCATTTTTTCTCGCCCGCAGGCTGGCAAAGAGCATAGAATCTATTTTAAAAAGCATCGAGATGGTGAAGATGAAGAATCCCCAGTGAACCAGAGTTGGCACACTGCCCAGCAGATTCAAAGCCGAGAACAGATCAAAAAAAGCGGTAAAGCCCATCAGGCAGGCCCCCACCACCAGAATAACTTCGTCGCGGTTATTGAACGAAGCAGAACCGAAAACAAATATATACCAGAGCACGAGGTTGATCAACATGGTAAACTGAAAGATTGAACCGATATCAGCCAGTCGCATTTGATCCAGACCATAGAGGGCCCAGCAGACAAAGCATAGAGCAGCATTGGCCACCCATTGAATCTTTACTATGATACGAAACCGTGATTTAAAAGTTTTCGCAAATAGAAAGCTCAGAGGAATTGCCATGATGCTGAAAGCCAGAGTTTCAATATGGTACCAGAACGATGGCATGGTAAAAAGAATCTGTTTAAAATGTGAGAACGAAAACGTCCATAAAGCGGCGATAACAGCATACACACCATAGCTGATCAGCATGGCCCTTTGCTCTTGTTTGATTAAAAGTGAAAGGCTGAAGATGCCTACAGTAAACAGCAAGAAGCTTACCAGTAGCTCATCAAAGTTGTCGAGGGCCACCCGTCGAATATGCTTCTGCATGGTATTAAGGCGGGCCACCCCAGAAATACCAATGCGCTCATGAACTGTGTAAACAGAGATGAGCAGGTGGTTGGCGCTCAGATTTTGCGGAAGTTGAATCAGGTGAAAGGGGTGACCGGTTTCAAGCTCAGTCTGTTGGGCGCTAACATCACCAAAAGAATAGAGCTTCTGCTGGCCTATAAAAACTTCGAACGAATCATAGCTGCGGTTCAGATAAAGGGCATTGCTGGCCCCAGGCTTGTCGGGTATAGGCAGTTTGAACCAGAGATAATTGCGACCATTACGACCAGGCGGTGAAATAAGTGACTCGGCCCTGTGCCAATTGATTGATTTTTCGATACCTGGCTGATAAGGCCTATTCTGGTATGAGTACTCTATGCCCTTATTGAGCACCAGCTCATTTGCGAAGATAGAGACATCGAAAGCCAACACGGCAAGCAATATAAGCCCCGCTCTCTTCACAAACTACAGTGAGATTATAGCAATACCTGTCAATGAGCAATCGGTAAATTCACTTGCCGCTGAAAGCTCTAGCCATTGAGTGGGCCCTGTTTTATGAAGCTTAAGATCACCAGCACCCAGATGCGCATTTTCGGTATTACCTGGCTGGCTTACTTTGGCTTCTACTTAACCCGCAAATCGTTTTCAGTCGCCAAAATTGGTATTGAACAAGACCCCGAGGCAGCCATTTCAATGACAGACATGGCCTACATTGATGGCGCTTACCTGGTGATGTACGCCATTGGCCAGATGATCTGGGGGGCTGCAGGTGACCGCATGGGCACCCGCAAGGTGATTCTGGCAGGCATGCTCATATCGGTTCTTGTAGCTATTGGCATGGGTTTATCATCGATCACCATCATGTTCGGCATTTTCTTTCTCATTCAGGGCCTGGCCCAGTCTACAGGCTGGGCACCACTGGTAAAAAACGTCTGTGGCTATTTTGACAAAGACAAGCGGGGTACGTTGATGGGCCTGTGGTGTACCAACTATGCCCTGGGCGGGCTGGTGGCCTCGGCCTTCGCCGGCTACTGGGGCGACCTGCTGGGCTGGCGTTATGCGTTTTATATTCCTGCGGCGACTTTGTTCGGAATATGGATTCTTTTCTACTTTTTACAGAGCGATGTACCTGAGCACCCGAAAGCAGAAGATGCGCCTACAGAAGCAGCACCCCCCGCGCAGAAAAACTATAGCGTCTTTCATATTGTCAAAAACCGCAATGTGATGCTGCTGGGCTTTACCTATTTTCTGCTGAAACCCACGCGATATGCGATTCTATTCTGGGGCCCCAAGTTTATTAATAGCAAACTGGGCAGCGGCATGACTGAGTCAGGTTTAATCAGCGGCATGTTTGAGGCCATGGGTATTGTAAGCACCCTGTTAGCTGGTATTCTGTCTGACTGGCTTTTTAAAGGGCGGCGCATTCCTGTTTGTGTGATCTCACTGATGTCACTTGGCATTTTTCTATTCTTTCTTGATCATATTCCGGCGACACGCATATCGTTGATATTAGGTTTTTTCTTTATGGGGCTCATGGTATTCGGCCCTGATTCTATTGTAAGCTCTACTGCTGCCGTTGATTTTGCCGGCGAATCTGAAGCTTCATCAGCTGCTGGCCTGGTTAACGGGCTGGGCTCAGTAGGTGCCATCATTGGTGGCACAGTACCGGGTTTCTTTGCTGAGCAATATGGCTGGTCAGGTACGTTTTATTTTCTCGGGGGCATGGTGATCGTGGCCTCACTCATACTTGTTTCAAAGTGGAACGTTCGCCCCAGAGACTGATCACTTGCTACTGGTGGTTACCGGGTTACCGTAGTTAAAAACACCAGAGGTCTTGCTATAGTCTTTACCCGGTATGCGCTCAACATCAGGCGGAAAAGCCTCGCGCTTTCGGGCATAGTATTCTTTGCGAAAGCAGCCCTCTGAGGCCTTATTGTACGTAACATAAAAAGCCCGCCGCGAGCGTTCACTTTTATTGGGGCCTGAACGATGGGGCAGGTAAGAGTCAAACAGCAGCACATCACCAGATTTTGTTTCAACTGGCACCCACTTAAGATCTTGATTGTAGTGCTGTGCCATTACCCCATTTTCTGTGCCGGCAAAAATTCCCTCACGGTGACGGCCAGGTGAGACTTCGAGGCAGCCATTGTCTTGTGCACAATCATCAATGCTGATCATCAGAGTAATGTGCAGACTCTGTTTGAATGAGCTGAAGGCCGGGGCATCTTGATGCGCCGGGTAACCATTGGCCCCGGGCAGTTTAAAGTTTATTTTCTCTTTAAACAGTACTGCCTCTTCTTCAAACAGTTGCCCCAGGGTAATCATTACCTTATTGAGGCCCAGCAGCGCATTGATACCCGAATGATACTGCAATATGTTTTCAATTCGGCTGAGAACACGTTCTTGCTCGGCGAAGGGCGGGTTTTCAAAGTACTTCATCCATTTTTGCGGTGTTTCAGGCCAGTCTTGCAGATCATTGGTATAATCTAAAAACAGTTTTTTTTCGGCCGGGGTATACAGGTCAGAAAGATGAAGGTAACCATTGTTCTGCCAGAAAGAAATCTGATGGTTTGTCAGGCTGAAGCGAGTCGCTTCTTGTTTCTTTAAATGTTCGATAACCAGTGGTTTAAACTGTTCAGTCTCTATAGGTGGGTAATCAACCCTCTTAGCCTCTTCATCAAGATAGCGCACATTGATACAGTCTTCAAACCAGGCCATGGCCTTGAAAGCCCGGGCCTCATACTCACTCATGGGCCCGCCCTGGTATTCAAGAGTTTTGATGCTTGCGGGCGACAGGCGCGCACGGTAAGACTCACGGGCAAAAGTCAGATAAAGTTTTGCATTTACAT
>CAZHLC010000310.1:0-5612 GCA_964532545.1 uncultured Leptospiraceae bacterium
CGGCAGGTGGCGGGTCTGACAAAGACAGCCCCTGACGGCCAACCAGTGAATCTAGAAAGGCGTCAGTGTCATCTGGGGGCAGCACCTCACTGAGAAAGATTTTATTACCCCGCTCTACCACCTTTGGTAGATACCAGAGTAACATACCCCCGAGAGCGAGGGTACCTACCAGGGCCATAGCCAGTACTGAGAGGCTGTCTTCAAGGTTATCAAAACCACTGGCCCAGAGAATTGAAAACAAAAGTGATCCGAGGCCGAGAATGCCCGCAACCCCGAAACCGGGAATCACAAACACTTCAAGTAGCACCAGCAGTATACCAACCGCAAACAGGGCTGGCGCCCCCCAGCCAGAGGCACCGATGAGAATACGCGAAATGAAATAAGTTGCCAGAAACAAGATACCAATCGTACCGGGTATACCCCAGCCTGGCGATTTAATTTCTAAAAACAGGCCCAGAAAACCCAGGGCAATAAGGCCAGCTGAGACCACCGGGTGTAGAAAAAAAGCCAGTAGATTATCTTCAAAATCAGGCTTTAAGGGGGTAATTGCAAAACGGTCTATGCCTTCTTTTTTTAAGAGTTCTTTAATATTCTTAGCTGAATAATCAGCAATTTTAACAGCCAGGGCTTCTTTGGTAGTCATGGTTAGCAGCTTGCCGGCAGGTTTTTTAATACCATGCTTCTTTTTAGTAAGCGCGATCTTGTCATCAACGAAGGCTTCAGCAATTTCGGGGTTCTTGCCGTTGGCCTCAGCAGCACCCCGCCATGAAGCACGTGCGGCTGAGACAACTTTTTCAGGGGCTTTCTTCATACCCTTCTGGGTCATAAAAACCGGGGTAGCCGCGCCAATGGTGGCCCCTGGCGCCATAACGGTCTTCTGGCAAGAAAGGGCAATCAGCGAGCCGGCCGAATAGGCATTTTTATTCACAAAGCAGATCGTAGGAATACTGCTGCTCATAATGGTTTTTTTTATTTTTTCGGTAGCCGCCAGCATACCGCCAGGGGTATGAATCTCAACCACAATAAGATCTGGCGCTTCTTTCTCTGCCTTCTCAAACATTTTTTTCACAAAGGCCGCATAGGGCATATCTTCCATCTGGTCAAATTGATGGGGTAAAATGTGAAAAACCTTCTTTGTACGCAGGGCATCAAGGTCGGTGGTCTGGGTTTTTGCCAGCAGGGCTACGCCGGCAAACATACAGAGAGTGGCTAACAGCTTTAATCGCATATCTCAATCAAAACAAAATCTGGCCGCTTGTCAAGATTTAATCACAGTGCATTCTGAAAGTTGTTTTCAGCTTCTTAAACAAAATAAGTATTACCAGTGCTTCGCAAACTGAGCAGAATCTTGCTGGTGATAATGCTGTTTGTTATTGCCGCTACCATGTCGTTGAACTGGTTTATGATTGTTTTAAGCAGTGACCAGTATTCAGCAGATCTGAAGCAGGTTCCTGAAGCTCAGGCTGCCATGGTTCTCGGTGCCAGCGTGATTGCGGGTAAAAAGCCATCGGGCATTCTGCTTGAACGACTCGATCGTGCTGTTGAGCTCTACCGTCACAAAAAGGTACAGAAACTTTTACTCTCGGGTGATAACACCAAAAAGTACTACGACGAAGTAAATGTAATGAAAGATTATGTGCTGCGGCGAAATGTTGCGGCTGCAGATATCTTTTTAGATCACAATGGGCTGCGTACTCTAGATTCAATTTACCGGGCTAAGCACGTCTTTAAAGCCAGAAAGCTGATTATCGTAACACAAGATTTTCATCTGCCCCGGGCCCTGTTTCTGGCCAACCACATTGGTTTAAAAAGCTATGGTTACGCAGCCAATAGCGGGCGGGTTGATATCTCATTAAAAATGAAACTGCGAGAGTTTTCTGCCAGGGTGCTGGCCTTTTTAGATGCCTATGTTCTTGAGAGCAAACCGCGCTACCTTGGTAAGACCACCCCTCTGAGTAAGAATGGCCGCATCACCTGGAACAAGCAGCGTTAAA
The DNA here is from genome assembly GCA_964532545.1 of uncultured Leptospiraceae bacterium. GTDB lineage: Bacteria > Spirochaetota > Leptospiria > Turneriellales > CAZHLC01 > CAZHLC01. The sequence continues at coordinate 1,995 of CAZHLC010000310.1, forward strand.
GTCGCGCTCTATTCAAGCTCGCGAATGCGTGCTTCAAGATTATTGATCAGGTATTGATTCTCGATTTTTTCTCTGAACTGGTCGATCAGGGCCTGAATGTCGTCTTTCAGTTCGTCAATGTTCCATGGTTTTTCAATGTAGCGGCTCAGGCCCCCATAATTGATTGCGTTGATTGCCGAATCAAGACCGGCATGACCGGTTAAAAGAATCTTTATAGTATCAGGCAGTATCTTATGTACTTCTCTAAGAAACTCATCGCCCTTCATGCCCGGCATGACCTGGTCAGTAATAATCAATTCTATAATGTCTTCTTCATCTTCGGTGATAGTCTTCACCAGACTCATACCTTCTTCGGCAGAATTGGCCACCAGTACATTATGGGTACCACCAAAATGGGCATCTAATTGCTCTTTGAGGGTGTCTAAAACTGTTTTTTCATCATCGACGCAGATTATTATGCCTTTTCTTTCCATAATTACAAGACAAACTAAATATGCTCAGCGCGTAAGCAACTTTTTTTATGGCGGGGGGATATTTACACCCGGCTATTCAAGCATCAGTCTGAATATTTTGTTTGCCCAGGCCTTCCAACTCAGGTGGGGCCTTTTACCATCGGCCAGCTGCTGAAACTCAATAGGGCTGTATAAATCAGTCTGGGCGTATTCTTGAAATAGATTGGGATAATAGCGGGTTTCAAGGGTTAAGTCGCCATGAAACAGTGAGGCCACCGATTTCAGCACCTTCTTCTCATCTCTTTCGAAAATTTCAGGGGTGCTCACCAGGGCCTTATACGAAAAGCCTTTCAGCACCATGGTGGGCGTATCATCAACAATCTCAGTAACAACCTGGGGAATAATTTCAATCTGTTTGTCGTCTGTCATGGCGCAGATGATCTCATTAAAAAAGACCGGCTGGGGGCTGCCCTCAATATGCAGGTAAGGAAATTCTGTAATCTGCCGCTGCTGCTTCTGGTAGAAGTGGCCATCAGCATAGTAAAGATGTTTACAGAGTTTAACCCTGTTCAGCTTATTGGGAATTTTATTTATAAAGAATAAAATGGCAGCACGCAGTTTATCAGCAGATGGCACCTCTTTATAAACTTGTCGCTGCGGCATTTTCTGATCATTTTGCAGTTCTTGATTCATGAGGTTTGAGTATAAATACTATGGGCTTGTAGAATATGCAGATGCTGTGCATATGATGCAAGAAAAAATTACTGAGGCTGTACAGCAAAAAACAGCCTTTCTCATGGCCATGCAGCATTCGCTGGTTTATACCAGTGGTCTTGCCTTCAAAACAGAAGACTTAATCAACAAAGACCTGCAAGTACAGCCGGCCCGGCGTGGTGGCTCAGTTACTCTGCACAACCCGGGCCAGCTGATGTTCTATACAGTTATGCCCATTGGTGAAGTAGCAGGCGGCCTTGATGCACTTATTCGTATTATTGAAGCCAGCATTATCGAAACTCTCTGGCAATACCAGGTAAATGGCTTTCTGGTTCCTCCCCATAGTGGGGTTTTTTCTGAACAGGGCAAGATTGCCTTCGTTGGCCTGGGCCTCAAAAAGAACGCAGTTTACCATGGCACCTCAATCAACCTGTGTAACAACCTGGCTGATTACCAGGCCATTCACAGCTGCGGTTTAACTCTGCCCATCAGCCGGCTGGTAGATCTCAATACTTACTATAAGAAAAGAGATAACGAAGACCTTGTTGAGCACTTTGCTGAACGACTGGCTGCCATGTTTACCGAGCGGTTCACCAGGCGCGACCCGGGCTTGTTTCGCCGCAATGTACTGATCAATCAGGTACGCTACCCTGACCCTTTGCTGGCCTTTAAACACGGCCAGCTCTACTTCAACGAACGCCGCTATTGGGAGGCTCATGAAGCATGGGAGATGTTCTGGCACAGTTATTCGACAGGGCAATTTCGTCTTTTTTTACAGGGTATGATTCAGCTGGCCATGGCACTATATAAGCTCACTGAAAAGCCCAACCCTGCTGGGGCCCTGAGTTTGTTGACTAAGGCCGATGCCAAACTGAAAAACAATCAGTATGTTGAGAGGTATCTTGCCAATGCAGCTGAATTCAGAGAATACTTTATTGAACTTGCAACCAGTGTGAAACAGAACCAGCAGATAAACCCGGCCGAAAGCAGACGCCTGCTTTTTAGACCCTTTCTATTAAAGGGCCGGTTTGATACCATCGACACAGAGGGCACCCTGTGATCTGTGAAAGCTGTGAACGCGATTTACCGGCCCTCACCCGCCATCATCTCATACCTAAAAAACGTCATCGTAACCGCCGCATACGAAGAATGTTTGACAAAGGGCGTCTGCATGAAGTTGCTTTTGTCTGCCGCCCATGCCATGATCATATTCATAAGCTGTTCTCAGAAAAAGAACTGGCCTCAGAATTTAATACCATGGGCAAACTGAGAGAAGAACCCCAGATGCAGACCTTTATCAGCTTCATTCGCAAACAGCCTGCCACTTTCAAACCCAAAAGACGAATACGGCGCAGAAACGGCTTTTGAAAGGTTGTTGTCAATAAGCATCTGCAGAAGGGGCCCAAACAGATGAAAATGAAGCCTCTTACCAGCGCTCAGGTGCGCCGAACCGTTGACCCGAAAATACTTAAATTTACCAGCACCAAAGACATCGAACCCCTTGATAATATCATAGGTCAAAGCCGGGCCGTTAAGGCCATTGAGTTCGGCATCGAAATCAATAGTAGCTATCACACCTTTGTACAGGGCCCAGAGGGCACCGTAAGATGGCTACCATACGCAAATACCTCGAAAAAAAATCAGCGCCGCTGTTGAAAAGAATGAGTTTGCTGTTTAGCCGGTGAAACATATTTGAGAGGGCATTGAACTGCTGACCGGCATAACAGCCGGCAAGGCTGATGCCGGGGCCAATTACCCTGAAGACACTGTCTTTGGCCGGGCGAATAAAAAACTGTTTGAATTCGCCGAGGCCGCCAAGGGCGAGATTAATGCAGAAGACAACTGATTGCTCAGCTTGCTGATTATTTCAGTCTTTCGATAGCGGGCCGATAAGCATCTTTCGCACCGCCAATAATAGCCAGACCATGCGCTGGCAATAGATGATCAAAATTCAGTGCAAGCACCTCTTTGACCTCAGCCACATCTGGTTTCGCAAACTTGAGCCACCCCGGCCCTATTGCAGCCGGCTTTATAAATCCCATAAATTTCATCAGTACTCTCGAAGCAAAGGTAAACTGTTCATCGGCCCGGGCAAAGTTCTGCAGACTGTCGCCCGAAATCAGAATGCCCCCGGGTAGAAGCAACAGAGCCTCAGGGGGGTTGCTGGTTTTAAAAACAAACAGCTCGGCGCCTTTTAACGGCATGCGACTGTTTTCATCAATGTAGTGATCGGCCTCGAAATACGTTTCGACCCCGGCCCTGCCATTGTCAAACTTACGTGTATACACCTGACCTTTTACGGCTATGGTTTCTGCCTTGTAGCGGCTCTGATAAAACGGGTCATCAAGGCCGTGAAAACCTGCCAATCGAATGGTATTTTTTACCTTGCCCAGTTTATCAAGCTTTGCCAGGCCCTCTTCGCTCAACCTGACTGTATTGATCAGAGTCAGTT
>CAZHLC010000311.1:0-263 GCA_964532545.1 uncultured Leptospiraceae bacterium
ATTGGCCCCGGCGAAAACCTGATTGTTAAGGCGGGGGTGGTAAGCCGCAGCCGCAGCAATCTTGTGCTTGAGGCCGAGGCTCTCAACGAACGCTCTAAGCTCATAGCCCGGGCCACCGCCCAGTTTCAGATTATCAAGATGCGATAATTTCAGAATCTTTACAATTTGCAGGATATATTGGCTCGAAAAGTACCCCCTGGCTAACCTAAAAACTTACTTTGCGACCCGTCAAATTTCTGCAAATTGACCATTCACCAATTTCG
>CAZHLC010000311.1:273-5577 GCA_964532545.1 uncultured Leptospiraceae bacterium
AGGCAAGGCCCCGCCTTTTTAAGGGCGTGGCTGAAATCAAATTCGGCAGCTTGCTGGCGAATGAAGATTAAGAAGCCACCTCACCAAATGAAATTTGGTGAGGTGGCTGATATGCGAAGCATTACAGCTACGTTTCAAACATACAGGCGAGTGCTGACCAGAGGTCAGACGAGCCGATGAAAAATGGTGAGGTGGCTGAGTCTGGTCGAAAGCGCTCCCCTGCTAAGGGAGTATACTCTCACGGGTATCGAGGGTTCGAATCCCTCCCTCACCGCAAGTAAATTCAGCTAGCGGCAGCCCTTGGCTCTGCTTAAGCAGAGCGCTGAATTTGCTGAAGGTCTGTCTGCTGAACATGCAGGCAGACCGCAAAAGGCCCCTTTACGGGGCCTTTTTACGTTAGGGATGATTTGCACGTAAATTGGTCGGTGCCCTTTTATGGCACCGCCTCTTGGTTTTGCTTACCGCCCATGCTTCGTATGGCGCCGCTGCCGCTAGTGCAAAACCTTGATTCACGCATCGATCGATGCGAGGTGCGCGCGACCGAAGGCAGCAATGCCTCTCTCACCGAACAGCGGGATGCTTCGATATAACAGAGGCATCCCGCGTGTCATTTATAAGGGTAAGTTCTGGGGTGATAAACAACTCATCATAAAAGAAATGAAACAGTGCGGCCTGCTAAACGGCCAACTTGAAGAAAGGTTTAACGGCCAGCTCGTCTTGCCCCTCTTCGATCATAACAACCAGTGTGTGAAGCTATTCACTAGAAAGGTGCCCGAACTAATCAAAAGCACACACATTAGAATGATGGTCTCTTGACCATCTTCAAATATTTTTAATACTCAGGAAATTGCGCCTCTTTCGGTGCCTCTATTAAAAGGGCGCTGCCCATCATGAGACAGATAACATATTATGCAGAGTCGTTTTCAAGCAGAAAATATATGCAATCAGGGCTTCTCTCGAAATTCGGTCGGGCTCTTACCAGTAACTTTGCAAAAATCAATGTAGAGAGTCGTGCCCGGCCCAGCTGACTCTGACTTTCTATGGTTGCTTTAGCCACTTCAGAAGGTAACTTTTACGTATCTCAGAAATCTTATCGCTCATTTCGTAGAATTGCTTATCGAGGTCATCAAAAGTTCCGTCATAGCTGGTCATGAAATTGTCGAGTTGATCGATCGGCTTTTCTAGAGATCTAACCCAGGCAAACTCATCTTTCTTTTCTCGCAGAAATAAAGTTAAAGCCTTAGTAACATTCTCATACATTTTTTTTAAACCAAGAATTTTATAGCCTTGAAGTGCGAAGGGCAAAAGTTCAATTCCGAAATTGAAAAAATACTGATCATACCCCCCATTTTTAATTTGCCCCTCTAAATTCACCTGAGCATACCAAAATCGGCCTGGGTCAGGCATGTTACTTAAGATGGCTGCCCAATTCTTAATCACTGGCGGCCTATGCCCGAAACCAGGCATTGAAACAAGGTAATCAGCAAAAAAAACAGGCGAATAAAAAAAGGTGTCATCAAGGTATTCATCGTTCTCATACCTTTCAAATAACTCGTCAACAGTTGAACCAGCCAACAGATACTCTTTGAAATGATCTTCTATCTGTTTAAAAGCATTCTTCTTCTTACCATTAGATAGCATCTCTGCCGCCTTGCCATCAACCGCTGCCGCATAATCTGCTGCGGTTGCCCCAAATTTACACTCGAGGTCAGTGCGAGCTCTCTTTGAGAGTAAAAACTCAACAGCGTCGGTGTCATCGATTAACGCAGCGAACATCAGGGCAGAAAACCCATTTCGATTTTGCATATCAATATCTATGTCATATTCGAATAGTTTGTGCATAACTCGGTCTTGCTTAGCCGTTACACATATCATCAGGGCTGTATTGCCATTGGTGTCACAACCATTAAGGTTGGTTCTCTCAATTATTTCACCTACATAGCCCGATTCGGCCAAAATCTTTTCGAAGAGCTCTGGTTTTGACCCTAATACGGCAAAGTTCTCTTCAGCCCCGGCATCAAGTAACAGATCGATAACAATTGGGTTGCCAACCGATCTAGCCACAGACATCAGATTTTGATTTAGGTCGGCAATTCTTGTAGATGCCCTGGCAGAAAGAAGCAAGTCAACGATGCGTGAATTAGCCTGTTTGCAAGCATCAAGTAATGGTATATTTTCACCTTCTGCTGCTGAAGCATCTACATTCACCTGCGCCAAAATCAAGAGTTCGACAATTTTTTCTGCAGCTTTCTCATCATTTTTAAGATTCAAGATTGTCACAATTAAGGGGGTTAATCGGGCGCGGCCTTTGTTTTGAGAGTTTGGGTTTGCGCCAAGATCTAATAACTTTTTTACACTTAAATAATGAAGTTTTTCACAGGCTAAGCCCAACGGCCTTTTCGTTCTGATAAAGTTCTCTACAAGTTCACGATTTTTTGTTGCCAGCGCCTCTATGCAATCGGGCCAATCATTTTGAATTGCAATTTCGAAGAATTTGGCAGGTTCTTGAATTTCCTTTGAATGCTCAAGAAAACTCAAGGCTCTTTTTTGATTGTAGCTTCTAAAATCATTGAGAAGCTTTTCAAATTGCGACATCGTGCCAATTTCTATAGGCACCTCTGATTTTCAACTTGACTTTACCTATTTTTGAATATTCAGGAAATTGCGCCTCTTTAGGTGCCTCTATATCAAAAAGGCGCTAGCCATCATGAGACAGACAACATATTATGCAGAGTCGTTTTCAAGCAGAAAATAGTGGTTGCACCCGAGCCATGGGCATGAACTTGGCCCATTAAGGGTGCCATATGTAAGGGCCTTTGGCCAACCTTATCAGAAGCACTAACCATGAAACCCAGTTCAATTAGCTTTTCGACGGCCTTTAATTTGCCATTGGCGGCAGCCCAATGCAATGGTGTTTTGTTATTGCTGTCTTCGTGGGTTTCAATTCTGTTTTGTGCGGCAAAAATGCGCGAAACCTTTTTCAATTCATGATTCTTCTATATTTGCAGCTTTTAAAAGTATCTTGATTACTTGAGACAAAAGGTCTTGTTTAATCTTATCACCATCCCAAAAATTGCCGCGAATTTTTAAACCATCAATGTAAAAGGTATCAGTAGGTAGACCATCTACTTGTGCTACGTTCGCAAGAATTTCAGGCGAAAGTTGCTTTAGCTTACCGAACAAATTTTCTAACTCAAAATAATCACTTTCAGATAACTGTGTTTGCCTACTAATGATTTCATCATTATGACTATTATCATACTCAGATTGTACTTCTCGTTCATGCGACACGCTGATTGACCAACTTGTTAAAGGGTATGAAAATCCTGTGCTATGAACGTAGAAAATCCAGTCGCCCTCTTCTGGTTCATAACGTATGTCGCCACGAATCTTAGGCATGCTCTATAAGCAAATGCTGTTCACACCTCGCAAGTAAAAAACTTTATCTGCTGCCCCGGTAACTGGTCTTAAGTAACTAAGGTCGAAAAATTTGGTAATTATTTAGAGAATGCATCGGGTATCAGTCATTTTGACCTAAAGGGAAAAAATACCTTACAATCACCATCTTCTTTCTTTGAGGTGCCCAGGAAGAGTATGAGTTTTCGACCCTTTTTGCAAAACAATTATAACTGGGCATGTTGGTCATTAGATTTGATAAAGTTATTTTTAAGGCATGAACCTGATATTTGTTACTACTCGATACATTTAAGATATAAATCTGGCGAATTAGCATCCGAGCACTATGCCTTAGTAGATACCTTACAACCGATTCAAGGTGCCATTGATTTTGATAATTCTATACTTTCAATCAATGAAAATAGCGGTAGAGTAAAAAGCGGTACACTTAAAAAGATCGAATTTGATACTTCACAAACATTGCCTTACTTCTTTAGAATAAATGAACTCAGAAGGTTAATATTCATAGCAGCACCTATTGTCGAAGATATTCAGAAACAATTTACTGAGAATGATTTATTGAATGTTCATTTTGTGGATACTGATTCCATTCCTGATATTATGTTATCAAGCCTATAAAGAACCGCTGCAACAAGGTCTCATAGTTCTTTTCTATACTACACAGTGAGGCTTTAACAATTCACTGTTTTAAACAATATTTCAATTTTGTCAGTTTAACTCCCGTTAATTGAATCAGCACGCTAATATGCTAAACTTAGTTTCAACTTTTAGCAAAAGCATTCGACCAAAAAACTCCATCCAAGTTTCATGGTTCAACGCTACAGATAACCACTAAAAGCCCAATTTCTTGCAAGATGAAAGGCTGGCAAGCGCATCACGTAATACCGCGCTAATTGGCAGATGACCCAAAATACAAAAAATATTTAAGCGCATCGGCTTTGTAATAGATGCGGCAGACAACGGTATTGCATTACCTTCAAATGAACTCAGAAAAATGAAAAAAATGAATAGCGCCGTCCTTGAAGGTTATCACTCTGACTATTCTAATAGGTATCGCAGCGCAATCATTGTGATTAAAAAGCTCTGCACTGATAAATATGGAAACACAGATTATACGAAAGTTGGCGATGGTCTTATGAAATTAATTGCTAAATGCAAAAAAGATTTAATGAATGAAAACTTCTTTATGCCAATGTAGCAAAAAAACTATTGGCCAAAAGCATTGGAAGCATTTGCAGCAAGAATGCGTTTATGAGACTTCTCTACTACGATCATGGACAGTTTCGACTCAAGAGCAAAGAGTTTGAACCTGAAAAACTCTTAGATTTACCTCATTTTAGAGAATTTAATTTCGATGAGTTAATTGTTGAGTATGAATTGCCTACTAAAAGATCAAAGCTATCAGGGCCAGTTATTGAGACCCAACCGTTTCCTGTTGTGCATGATTCATTCTTAGATTTATTGTCAACCGTTGGCTTCGAAAGATTCATTAGTAAAAGGCTTAACATCTCTGGGGTGAGATCCTATTCGATTTTACTGCATAAAAATTTTAAGAAACTTGATGCTTCAAAAACCAAAGCTAAATGGATTGTGAAAGGTGAAAGCGTTTCTCATTTTAAGGAAATTGTGGTTTCAGAACCTTTAGAAAAAAATGACCATATTTTTGGTTTTATAGAAGCTTCTAATATGGTATTCATTTCGGAAGAACTGGCTCAGCAGATTTTAGATAGGTTTAAGAAAAAAGAAATAGGTAAACTTAAGTTAATTGAAACGGAAAAGACAAACGAACTAGAGCATTATTCTCGCTTAATCATATAGCTTCCCACTCAAACTGACTCTCAAACCATGGCTCACTGAGCAAAGATCATGGCACTTCAACCAAGCCTT
>CAZHLC010000312.1:0-5557 GCA_964532545.1 uncultured Leptospiraceae bacterium
GCTTGTCGGGGGCAGATTCATCTGCTGCCAGCGGTGCCTCAGCTCGTAATACGCGCTGCTGGCCAGGCGAAAACCCGGGCGCAACCAGGCTTTCACCGTAAGATCATAATCTGCGGTGTTTTGGTAAAAATCTACCAGTTCAGGGGGAAGTTCAGATTTACTGATATGAGTGTACTCGTTGATATCAGCAATCAGACCACTGGCATGACGATTCAAATCAATAAGGCTTTTCTTTGCGAAAAAGTCGGCAGTGAGCCTGCCCCCACTGGTGATGTTGCTGAGGGGTATGCCCAGGGCAGGCATCAAGCTCGCTGGTTTCAGGCCCAGCCAGCCCGTTGCACTGAGCAGGCCGAAAATCAGGGCATGGCTCAGCCCATGAAAAAAAATCATCTCGGCAATTGAGAAACTGGCAATTTGTCGCAGTTCGCCCAGCCCATAAAAGGTGGCAAAGTACATGGCAAACAGGTGCCCCAGTGACCCGGCAAACACCAGAAAGCTGAAGAAATTTCTCTTTTTCACCAACAGTTGCCAGCAGAGAATGTGATACAGCAGGGCAGCCAGTATATGCAGTGATACACCGGCCATCTCGAGGTTGGCATTGAATGCAATGCCCAGGGCTGTCACCGGGGGCCCCAGCATAATCAGCCATAGTAGAGCCCGGCTGATGAATTTGCGCGTCGACTTCTCTGAGCGGGCCATGTTGGCATACCAGATCAGGCTCATAAAACCGGCATAGTGAAAGTGTACAGCGGTGAGGGTTACAATGGGCTCAGCAAAACCCATGGGCTGCCAGCCCATACGGCCAGCCACCAGCCAGAGTGCACCCACCAACGGAAAACACAATGCCAAATCGATAGCCAGCTCTGGCAATCTGTACCACAGTCGTTTGCTGAAACGGCGGGCTGCATGCAGAATCAGCAACAGCGAATAAGCAACCCAGGCTGTTGATGTGAGCAGTGCTTCGGTGGTACCTTCTTCAAAAAGAAAGGTGCCGGTGGTGATTAAAGAAACCGGTATGTGAACAATCTGAATAAAGCGCAACAGCCGGTCAGCGCGACCACGGCGATCTGGTATTTCAGTAAAGCGCAACCCAACAGGAACTATTACCAGAATAGCCAGCAACAGCAACTGACCCACCAGACCGATGAATAGAAAGTCGGTAACATCAAGGGCTACTAATAGCCCCCACAGGGTAAGAGACATGGCAGGCCACCAGCGCAGCATGGTACCGGCCTGAAAAATTTATTAAGACTGGCAAGTCGCCTTTTCGTACTTGGCAGCATAGCGCACTCAATAGCTCTGTATTTAATGCGGCAATGCCCTGTTTGCGCAGAATCTAATGTAAGCTACCTTTATCCACTGCGTAGGCACAATGAGCTGCAGGTTTTCAAGTGCCATAACTGTGTTTCACAATTTGTTTTTCCGCAGCCCCAGCATGATGAGCTGCTGGCCATTTATTCACAGCAGTATTATCGCTACATGGGCATTGAGGCTGATAAAGAAGACTCGGTGATCAGGCAGATGAAACTCAGCTCTTTTTTTTCACGCTTGCAGCGCCTGCAGAAGTTTGTGAAAACTGGCCGCCTGCTTGATGTTGGCTGTGCTACGGGCAACTTTGCGGCTATCTCAGCTGAGCACGGTTTTGAAACCTACGGGGTCGAAGTCTCAGGCTACGGGGCGAAAAAAACAGAAAAGCTGTTGGGCAAAGGTCGCGTCTATAACGGCGAGTTGCCCGACTGCAAATTTGAAAACGGCAGCTTCTCGGCCATCACCATGTTTGATGTGATAGAACACGTGGTTTCGCCCCTTGATGTTCTGCGGCGGGCCAGCGAGCTACTGGCAGACAATGGGGTATTGATGCTGACTACCCCTAACACCAATTCGCTGAGCTGCCGACTTATGAGAAAAAACTGGGTACAGTATAAGTTCGAACATATTTACTATTTTAACCGCCGCTCTCTGCGCTGGCTGGCCAACCAGAGTGGTTTTACCATTGTATCAATTCAGAAAGAGATGAAGCCCATCAACTTCGAATATATTCACCGCCAGCTGTTAGCCTACCCTCATAAGTTTTTTAATATGCTTTTCGGTTTTTTATATCGCCTGCTGCCCCGCAGCCTGCGCGCCAGAAACTTTCATCTATCAACAGGTGAGGTGGCAGCCATTCTGAAAAAAACCGGTTAGAGCCAGGGCAGCAATTCACTGGCCAGGGCTTTGTATCCCCCCGGTGATAGATGAAGGCCTTCAACGGTATATTCTTCTTTGAGTAGGCCGTGGTCATCGATCATGGCGGGTTTCGCGTCAATAAAGGTGACGTTTTCTTCTCTAGCAATCTGTCGCAGCAAAAGATTAGTATGCTCGATCAGCTGGTTCGATTCAGCTGGCATATTAAACCAGCTTTCGCGGGCCGCCACCTGCTCATTTACCGGTATTATCGAGATGATAAAAACAGAGCTCTGCGAGCGCAGCGTCGAAACCATTGTCTTTATGTGGGCAGAGACTGCCTCAGGTGAGTGGCCCATGGTCAGGTCGTTGGTTCCGATTAATAGAAATATCTTATTTGCGTCTGCAAATTCATCTATTCTCTGTAGCAGCCCGCTGGTGGTATCGCCGGCTATACCATGGTTACCAATGGGTATTGTAAAATGCGCAGCCAGATCGAAGTACTCGATCATCGAATCGCCGGCAAAAACGGTTTCGGCCTGCATTGGTTTCTAAAAAATGCGGTTGAGCCCGTTAAGAGCGGCCACCCGGTAAGCTTCTGCCATGGTGGGATAATTAAAGGTGGTATCGGTAAAGTAACGAATTGTATTGTTTTTACCCGGTTGAGACATGATGGCCTGCCCGATATGAATAATCTCGGCGGCCTGATAGCCAAAGCAGTGAATGCTGAGAATCTCAAGAGTTTCACGGTGAAATAGAATTTTCAGCATGCCGGCTGTCTCGCCCACAATCTGGGCCCGGGCCAGGCTGCGAAAAAGAGCATGGCCCACCTCATAGGGTACCTTTTGCGCAGTGAGCTCTTGTTCGGTGGGGCCCAGCGAACTGATTTCGGGGCTGGTATAAATGCCGGTTGGCATATTCTTCAGCAGCTCGCTTTCGGCCTTACCAAAAGTCAGGTGAGCAGCAGCATAACGCCCTTCGTCATAGGCAGTTGAGGCAAGGCTGGGTGAGCCTTTTACATCGCCCACGGCATAGATATGCTCTTTTGCGGTTTGCAGATGTTCATTTACTGCAATCTGGCCCCGGTTGTTTGCTTCAAGGCCGATCTTGTCAAGACCGAGGTTGCTGGTGTTACCAGTACGGCCATTGGCCCAGAGAAAGATGTCGGTTTTAAATTTTTTACCTGATTTTAAGTGCAATACCACCCCATCAGTCAGGGGCTCGAGCTTTTCTATGGTTTCATTGTGCCTGATGATAATACCCTGTTCGCGCATATGATAAGAAAGGGCGTCGGTAATTTCATCATCAAGAAAGTCGAGCAGGTGCTCTCGGGTATTTACCAGATTCACTTTAAGGTCAAGGTTGCGCAGCATTGATGCATATTCACAGCCGATTACCCCGGCACCATAGATCGTTATGCTGCGGGCTGTGCCATTCAGTCGCAGAATTGAATCGCTATCATGCACCCTGGCATGGGCGAAGTCAACACCTTCGGGCTGGTAGGGGCGTGAGCCGGTGGCAATAATAAAGGCATCGCCCGTAATGGTCGCCCCGTTGGCTGCTTCAATTTCGATGGTCTTTTCATCTGTAAACCGTGCATGGCCATGATACACATCAACATCGTTGCGATCATAAAACCCCCGGCGAACTTTTGCCTGGTTGGCAATGACCTTGCCGGCAATTTGCAGATAATCTTCAAACGAGTATTTCTGGCTGAGTGCTGCGTCAGCAAACAAAGGGCTTCTTTTAAAGTGGCGCACCTCAGAAAGCACTTCACGCAGTGCCTTGCTCGGTATGGTCGCTGTATGTGTGCATGAGCCCCCGACTGTGTCTTTGCGCTCAATGATGGCGACTTGTTTACCGGCTTTGGCGGCCGTCATGGCGGCACCTTCGCCGCCCGGCCCCGAACCGATTACGATCAGGTCATAATGCATATGTGTCAAGGCGCTATGTTTGAAAATATGTGCAAGTGTATTTTGAGCTCTAGATTTTTTGAGAACAAATGTTCATTTTTTCTATAATTTCAACATTTGCCCGTAGAGATTTGCCATCGTCAAATTTCCATGACCAACCACGTACGAGATGGTGTGCGGTCATGTGAACCGTTGTCTCTATTGTGCGGTTACATTCGGGCGCCGCAGTTAAACTTTTACCGCCCGAGATGCGGGTGAATATCGAATTCATTGTTTCATCGTATTTAATTTCAAAATTCTGATGAATACAGTTTTGACTGCTGCCAATACCTGAAATGGGTCTGCCTGAAGCATCCCATTTATTATAGATGACGATGTAATAATTTCTTTTGTTACTGTTTCTCTCTATTTTGTACAGGCGACCACTCTTCGTGTAAGTATAAACACTTCTCTGAACATACTGCTCAACATAATTTTCATAGCTGGTTTGAATTGTACTGACCCAGGTTCGTGTTTCTTTAATGTAGTCGTGTGCGCTTCTGTATTCGTGCTTAAGCACAACCTTGTTGTCATTTTTACAGATCAGATTAGCAGATCGCCACTCGCAGGTTAAGATTCTGCTATAGATTTTGATTTTCTTCCATGCTGGTGCACATATTTTTTCTGCCTCTAAAGATGTCACCAGGGTTAGAAATAGAAAAACTACAGAAGTATTCTTCACAGAATCAAGCCAGGCTTTTACCAGCAGAGGCTTTCTTTAACAAAGAAGCAATGAACCGGGCCGCAGCTATGACTTCTTCACCTTTACCGCCGGGGTTTTCGAGCACAGCCTCATAGTCACGCAGCATGCGGTCAGGTTTTCTTTCAGAGAAGCCTTTACCATGCATAAAGGCTGCCATTTCGTGGGCGAAATCCATACGTTTGGTGCCCGCGTCTGAGCGCATGCCGTTATTAAATTCATAGTAATCAATGGCGTCGTAAATGTCAGTGAGCAGACGGCCGTACTTTTTCAGAAAAGTGCGGGTCACAAAGACCTGTCTGCCCATTCTTTTTAAGTTGATGTAGGCTATACCATTCTGTTTCACCTGGTCTTTGAACCGGGTCAGATAAACCACAACCTTATCTGGGCTGGTATCAATCAGCCCGGCTACATCTTCTTTTGAAGGCGGAATATATGTCTTCAGGCTGATCTCGCCGAGAAAATTGTTCCACATTTTCGGCAGCTCTTTTGACAGGCGGGTGAGCTTTTTCTGATCTTGTTCAGCAATTTCTGGTTTTTCAACTTCTTCAGGTTCTTCAGGGGCTGCCGCCTCAGCTGGTTTGTCTTCATGCATCTTTTTATCAACAATCTGTTTGGCTTTCTGGCGGGTCTTTTTAACCCGGGCCTTTTCTTCTTGCTGCCTGCTTGCGGTGTCTATTTTTTCAACCATGGCCTGGGTGCCTGAAGTAATCTTCTGCCAGAGCTTCTCTTTCTGCTGCTT
>CAZHLC010000313.1:0-5544 GCA_964532545.1 uncultured Leptospiraceae bacterium
CACTGATAACATATTACATGGGCCAAAGCAGGGTGTCAAAAATAAACCAACCTATTTGCCTATACAAAAACGGCTGAAAATGCGCCCTAAAACCTCGTCAGAGGTGATTTCACCGGTGATCTGGCCTATTAATTCAACGCAGTATTGCAGGCTGGCCACAATGATTTCGGGCAGTTCATTCTGTTCAAGCAGGCTCATAGCATTGGCCAGCTCACTTTTAAGTTTCTGCAGTATGTCGCTCTGCCAGGCTGAGAGTAAAATACCTTCTGTTGCAGGCAGGCTTTCTTCGATGATCGCAGTGATGCGCTGTGTCAGTTCATCAAGATTCTTGCCATCAGTCACAGATACAAAGAGGTCAGCATCTTCGCTCTGCCACGATGAATGCTGGTTGTCGCATTTGTTTACTACTGTTAACAAATGGTTATAGGGGGCCTCACCGGCTTCGGCTCTGGCCGTTTCTTTATCTTTGCTACCATCAAGCAACAACAGCACAACATCAGCTTCTTGGCTTTTTGCGAGGGTTTGTTTGATGCCCAGACGTTCTACCTCATGATGCTTCTGCAATTCTTTGCTGACAGCAGCTGGTGCATTCAGGTCGCGCAGGCCGGCAGTATCAATAAATGACACCAGATTACCGCCAAGCTGTACCTGACTTTCAATAAAGTCACGGGTCGTACCGGCCAAATCAGAAACAAGTGCCCGCTCGACCCCGGCGAAATAGTTTAACAGCGAAGATTTGCCTACGTTGGGGGCCCCGATAATAGCAATCTGAAAGCCCTGCTTAAAACGCTCAGCGGTTTCAACCTGTCTGATCAGCTCATCAACCTGTGCAATGAGCTGGTTTATGATTTTAAGTTTCTGATTTTCTTCAATGAAGGTGATATCTTCATCAATAAAGTCGAGCTCTGCGCTTAGATCTGCTGTAAGATTCAGTAAGTGGCTGCGAAAACGGTAGAGTTCGCTGCGAAAGCGCCCCGACTTAAGATTAAAAGCCGCCTGTAATTCACGCTGGCTGCGGGCTTCAATAATGTTGGCAATGGCTTCAGATTCGGTGAGATCAAGTTTCTGATTGAGAAAGGCCCGCCTGGTGAACTCTCCGGGGCCGGCCAGGGCAAAGCCGTTAGCCAGCAACAATTGAATAATCTGCCGCATAATAAGCGGGTTACCATGGCAATGAATCTCGGCCGCTTCTTCGCCGGTATAAGAGCGCCCATCGGCAAATTGTATTACTATGACTTCATCAACCACTTCTTCTGCGTTGATGATGTGGCCCAGAATCGCCTGGCGCGCTCTGGCTTCTGAGAGTCTGGTTTTTTTATTTCGCGGCGCGAATATTTTGCCCAGCTGTTGCAGGCAGTCTTTACCTGTAAGGCGAATCACCCCTATGGCCGAACGGCCATCAGGGGTGGCAATCGCGCAGACAGGCCGTGCCATTTAAGGGCCGTGTCTACTGCTGAGAATCGAAACTGACAGCTTCGGGGTTTTCAGAGCTTTCAGGCATTGGTGGGTCTTCGATAACCGCGTTTTCTTCAGCTTCATTGATCTGGTTGAAGTTCTGATCTTTTTTAGAGTTATCACGGTTGCGACCACCACCACGCGGTTTGCCGGTAGAGAAAATACGCACGCGCTTATACACGCCATTACCTTCTGATTCGGTATCTACATTTTTGTTATCTTGCAGAGCCATGTGAATCAGGCGACGCTCATAAGGGTTAAGGGGGTCTAAAAGTTTGCTTTTGCCTGAACGCACCACCTGGCTGGCGATACGTTTGGCAAGATCTTCAAGATGACGTGCGCGGCGATGGCGGTAGTTTTCGATATCGAGTAACAGGCGTGGCGCATTCTCTGTGAATTGTTCAATCATCAGGTTTGCCAGAAATTGCAGTGATTCAAGGGTGCGGCCTTTTTTACCAATGATGTAGCCAGCCTGGGGTGAAGCCAACTCAACATAAAGTTTGCCGTCTTCTTCAAGGGTTTCAAATCTTACGAACTTGGCTTTATAACCCATGTTGTGCAGCAGGGTGGCGACTACGCCTTTTACTACAACCTGAAATGGGGTTTTGCCTTCAGTGGCGATTACATGATATATGGCGGGTTCTTTTTCGCCGAACCCGAGAAAACCAGATGAACCTTTTTTATAAAGCTCTACATCAACAAGGTCAGGTTCTACATCAAGGTATGTTGCGGCTAATTCGGCCGCTTCTTTGTCGTTGCTTGCATGCGTTTCTAAAATCTGCATGGTTGGGGCTCCTCTTCTATTGAATAATTTATTTCTATGTCTGAGCCGCCGCCTTGTCTTCTCTTCGATTTGTGTATATTTGCTGGGCTATCGATAGCAGGTTCTGAACAGTCCAGTACAGTACTACGCCTGATGGCATAGACCAGAAGAAGAACAGTAACATAAGCGGCATCAGTTGCATCATCAGTTTCTGCTGGCCGTCACCCCCACTTACCATGGTAAACTTTGACTGTAAGAACTGTGAACCAGTCATAAGCAGGGGCAGAATATTCAGGTTCATACCGCCAATCAACGGCAGTGATTTCGCAAAGGTATAAACGGTATCGGGTTCTGATAGATCGTTGATCCACCCTGAGATGAAGGGTGACTTCCATAATTCGTAGGCGTCTGAAAAAGCTGAATAAAGAGCTATGAATATGGGTAACTGTATTACCATGGGTAAACAGCCCCCCAGGGGGTTTACCTTCTTCTCTTTATACAGTGCCATTGTGCGGCGTTGCTTCTCTTGTGGGTTATCTTTGTATTTTTCGTTGAGCTCTTTAAGCTGCGGCTGCAAAGCCTGCATCTTTTTCATTGATTCGGCCTGTTTCTGATTCAGCGGCCAGAACACGAGTTTGAAAAGCAAAGCAAATAAAATGATGCCAATACCGTAGTTGGGTATAACCTTGTATAGAATCTGCAGAAACCAGACGATGGCGTCACGTACCGGCCCGGTTATACCAAAGTCAAAGGCCTTATCGATGTCATCGTGCAGCTTGCCCAGTTCAGGAAAGGCCTCAACTGACTTCTTGCCAGCGCCAAGAAATTCTTTGACCTTGGGGCCGGTGAACATGACAAAACTGAGTTTACCAGTAGCTGCGTCGGTGAAACTGCTTGGCGAAAGGGCAAGTTGCAGTTGCCTTTCTGATTTGAAAGAGTAGAGGCCCTGGGTTTTATTGAGGGGCTGGGCAGACATCAGCATGAAGCGTGATGCCGTACCAAAGTAACCGATAGACTGCTTTACATGTTTGGTTTCTTCTTCTTGAACTTCACCGCCATAACAGTTGAAAAAACCGCCGCCTTCGGCCAGCTGAAACTTCTCAAACTCGTCTACCGTGTAATAGAAGTTATACTCAGTCAGGGCTGTACGGTCAGTGTTTGAACTGCCAGCCGGGCCAATGGTGTTGAAAGGCGAAAAGTAGAGTTCGCTGACGTGGGTATCAACGCCAGTAATATCCCAATCAAACTTCCAGAAATGAAGTTCTTTAAAAAAAGTAAAAGTTTTTACAATGTTGGCTGAACGTGCGCGACCCGAAACCTTAATTCTTACCGGGGCCGAAGCCGTAATGGTAACGCTGCTGTCGGTTTCTGTTTTCGTCAGGTTATAGTTCAGAGATTTCAGGGTGCTCACAGCCTGACTGGTGAGCAACTGTGATTCTTGTGGTGTCTTACCCTTTATGGTGGGATAAATCAGAAACTGAAAGGGCTTATCTTTAATCAGTTCAACCTCAGCTTTCAATGGGTTCGAATCATCGAGGTGTTTAAACGAGGTAATGATTGCCCCGAAATCTTGAACCTCAATTTTAAAATATTTGGTTTCGATTTTCAGAGAACCTTTGCGTGGTCTCTGCGGTTTGGTCAAAATGGCCTCAAGGCCAGCTACGTTGACAATTTCTTTGGGTTTGGTACCAGTGCTGGTTGTAGGCACCGGCCCCGAGGCGAAGGTTAAGCTGATGCAGACAAAAGTAAGCACCAGTACTTTGAGAATAGTAGAAGATCGTTTTTTAAGGTAAGTCATCATTTTAAACGCACGAAGGCCCGAATACAGGCAGAACTGGTTAATATTTTAAAGGCAAATAGAGGGTAAACCCGTTTTTAAAGGGCCTTTTGAAGCCCCTAGCGCCTGAATTTCTGGCCAAACTTGCCCGCAAGTTCGATAAAATGTTCTAATTCTTCAACTTTTAGAAGTTTGCTCACAGCAAGGTAGAAAATGGCTGCCGCAGGTATAATGATAATCAGCGGGGTTGAGTATCCCCAATCTTTGAGAAAATAATAGGCAGCGTAGACGGCCAGCCCCAGCAACAGATTGGCTACTGTCAGTTTTATCAGGGTGATCAGGTCATCATGGTTAAAGCTGATCAATTGCAAACGCCTTAATCTCACTAAATAGATGGTGGCCCCCAGATAGGCAGCTATGGCTGAACCCATGGCCAGACCGCCATGGTCAATATACTGCATCAGAATTACGCTCAGTGAAATATTAAACACCAGCACAATCGCAGTAATAACCGCCGGCAACTTCGAGTTTTTCTGAGCGTAGAAAGCGGCGATAAACAGTTTCTGCCAGCTATACCCCAGAATTCCAATGGCGTAGAAGCCAAGAGCATATGAAGTAATCTGGGTAGAGCGGGCCGTGAATTCACCCCGCTCAAACAATAACCCGGTAATAGGTGTCGAAAGAATTACCAGGCCGATGGTGGCAGGCACCAGTAGAAAAAAATTCATTCGCATCGAGGCCACAAGGGTTCCTTTGAATTCGACTAATTTGTTTTCTTTAAATAATTTTGATAGGCTGGGCAGAGATGCAGTGGCTACGGCTATGCCAAAAATTCCCATGGGTAGCTGCATAAGCCGGTGAGAGTAGGTGAGTGCAGCAACTGCCCCGGGCACCCGCTCTTGCAGTGAGGTGGCCAGAAAGATATCAATCAGCTGGCCAATCTCTTGTACCGCTTCGCCGAACAGCGCAGGTAACATCATGGCAAACAGGCCCTTGATTACCGGATGTTTAAACTTAAGAGAATAACGTGGTGATAAACCCAGGCGGCGAACCACCCATGCCTGAAAAAGCATCTGCACAAAGGCCGCCGATAATATGGCCAGTGACCAGGCGTAGATTGTTTCGGTTTCACCCAGGGTGCCACCCAGCACATAGTAGCTGCCAAAGATACTTAAGATTACCAGATTAAGCAGGGCTGGCCCCGAGCTGGCCGCCCAGAAAACTGAATGGCTGTATTGAATTGCCATGTAGATTGATGACAGGCTGATAAAAACAATATAAGGAAACAACAGCTGGGCCAGCTTGATGGTAAGACGGGTTACCTCGCGATTGCCAGTGGGGTCATTGGTAAGATGTGGTATTACAATCGGCAGAAGAAAAAATGCAAAAATGCTCAGGGCTGCCAGGGCCAATGCCGAGCCCACGACTACCACCAGCGCAAAGGCGAAGAAAAAGGTGTATCCGGTGCTTTCTTTGTTGATTGCCATGGTTAGCTGGTTGCAATGGTAACGCGCTTCGTCCTGCGCTTAATGTTGGCCTGGATCACATA
>CAZHLC010000314.1:0-5541 GCA_964532545.1 uncultured Leptospiraceae bacterium
TGATCAATAAATTTGACCGGCAACACCAGACGATTGAGGGCATCACTGAGATAGACCTTTTCTTCATCGATGTTTTCAACGTTCATCTGCAGTACATCACCCGACTTGAGAAAGATTTTATCTTTAGCCCAGAGGCTGCCACAGATGAGAAATATGAATAGGGCTCTGAGCATCAACGGTTCCAGAACATGAAGTTACCCAGTTTACTTTTTACCTGGGCACGAATTTTTCGTTCAAGAGCTGATGAGACAACCCGCCTGATCTGAGCGGGGCTGGCATCTTTTGACCAGCGGGTGGTGAAGCTTAAATCAATCACTCCTGCCTTTGACTTTAAAATCTGCAGAACGTCAACCTGCCCCGGGCTCAACAGAGCCCCCAGGCCCTTCTTTTTATTTAATTGCCTGGCTGAAAAATTCTGCAGTAGAAGCCGGTTGCGCGAGACCACAGATTCACCCTGGCCTGCAATATTGGCGGTCAGGGTCAAACGGCCTTTTTGAAAGACATAGCCAATGGGCCGTGACCAGCGTGCCGGAAACTTACTCACATCTGGCCAGCCATACTTAACCTGAAGCAGAGGAGTGTCTTTGCCCGACCATTGCCCATCAATTTTCACGGTGCCCCTGAAATTATCATTGGCAGAGAATGAGCCGCGGTATTTTTTCCCATTTTTTTTCAGCATGGCCTGAACATCGCTGAAGTCTATGGGCACATCGAGTATGTTGATGGCACCGTGGCGCAACTCAACCTGAAATGTCTGGGGAATGCTCGATGCGCGCTGGCGATGTGAAGCAAAACTTATGCAGGGCTGCTCAGCTGGTTCGACAAAAATACTGGGGCGCTCGATGATGACCCGTGATGGCTGCCAGTTCTTCAATTCAACCAGGGCCCTGGGGGCTACCAGCCAGTTCTTTTTTTTACAACCTTTTTCAGACAGGCCGGCAATATTAAAGTAATCGGCCCTGAAGGCATTCAGGTCAAAGGTGGCATCTTTAGCCTGTATATTCGATGGTAGCTTTTCAATGAGAAACGCCGGCAGATAATACCAGTAAGCTACCAGGGGTGCAACAACCAGAAACAGCAGTGCAACGACAAGATACCAGAGTTTTTTGCGCATCAGGTGAAATCAAAATAGTCGAAAACCTTGGGTGAAAAAGAAAGGTAGATATTGTCAGATTTTGAACGACGAAATTTTAACAGCCCCTCATCGCGCAGGCCATTAAGAATACGCTTACCCTCGTTGTGCGAAATACCTATATTGCTGGCACAGTGATCAAGAAAAGGCGATAGTTTGATCAGCAATTCATCACCACTGGCATCTTTTGTGCCGGCATCACGCCAGTAAGCGACGATCGCCTTTAAAACACGGGTCTCTTTACTTAGAACCAGCAGTTCTTCTATCTGGCCATTGGTGTTATAGATACGGTCGCAGAGTTTCTTTATAAGGTTATAGGCAAATGTTGGATTATTCTCGAGAATGTACTCAATTGATGAGCGTTTAATCTTCAGAATGATCGATTTCTCGATCACCTGGGCCGTGGCCGAGCGGGCCTTTTCGGTGAAGATGGCCATTTCGCCAAAGAAGTCACCCCCCTTAAGGCGGGCCAGCACCTGCTCAGACTTTTTAGCCTTGATAGAGATCTGTACTTCGCCCTCGTGAATGATAAACATTTCATCACCAGAATCACCGGCTCTGAAAATGACAGTACCTGGCTGGTAGGTGCTGCCAAATTTATCTACCATCTTTTCGAGCATTGTTTGTTAAACCCCTTTGAAAAGTAATAATCCTGAAAAGTACACAACCAGATATAAAATGAGAAAAGGTAACGCAAGCCTTTTGTGAAGCTCGATTCTTCGCCGAGCCCCCAGATAGGCCATCATCAACATCATCACAAAAGCAATCGAGGCAATAATGCGATGAATGATTATATAAGCGATATGGGCCCAATCATGAGGCACAACACCTGATTCAGGCAGAGAACCGGCATTAACGAAGCGCACAATCACAATCAGGGCCAGACCTATAACAACCGTAATTATGGTGGCTGAGGCGGCTAGATATTGGTGAAGTGGTTGAATTTTTTTACGGGCGAGAATGTAGGCAGCGACAAACAGTGCCGAGGCTACACCCAACCCAATGTTCAGCATATAAATCATCGGAAAAACCTTTAGGGGTAGTTTCTCTAGATATAAGAAACTACCCCGGTGTGGGCAAAAAAATCAGCGAATTTTGAAGGTAGTGTTAAACCGCATAAACTTGCGGTAAATGACCTTTTTCTGCTTATCATCAACCAGAATCAGACCAAAATGATTAAAAAATTTCTGATCGGCCCGGTACTTAGAAAACAGTTTAGCGGTAACTGTTGATTTCAGTCTCTGCATCGATACAGTATAGTTTTGCTTTAAAACCAGCTGGTCTTTGGGGTCTTTAGTTAAACTTACACCCAGAAGAGTAAAGTCGACACCCTTGTCTGGGTTGTCTTGAACGATGTTAATCAGGGTCAGAAAATCTGAGTCATCGTATTTCTTTTCTTTGCTGACTTTCTTCAGGTCTTCTTCAAGTTTAGGTATAACATCATAGAAGGGAATTGAAAAGTCTTCACCTTCGAAATCTTTTTCACGCCATTTAGGGTACCCTTTCCAGTAGCGAATGGGCTGCTTAATGGCATTTTTTTCATGAAAGCCAATTACGAAAAACCGCATGGGAATTTCTTCGTCGGTGCGGTTATGCACATCAAAAATAACTTCAAGATAATCACCATCACCTCTCGGTGAATATTTTTTTACAAAGCTGAAGTTATTTACCTGAATGCGCTCATCAGTTAGAATGCCGCCAGAATATGACTTGGGGCCTTTCTTGGCTGGCTCTGGTTGGGCAAAGACTGAGGCAGTAAAAATAAACAGCAGGGGTATAATAACTCGTAGAGTATTCATAACTGATATGTTTATCGTCATTTTGTCTCTTTTTCTTGAGCCATGAGAGGCTATGATTTCATACTTTTTCTACGGGCGCTAACCAGTCTGCGAAGATCGTTCGGGTTGTTTATCACAATTTTATCTGCATAAAGGTCGAGTTTTCCCACTTTTACCCACTGATTGATGACCTGCTGGGTATCATCAACCTTTTCACCACACCAATTGGCTACATCATCGATGGTGATGGGTAGAACCAGCTCTTTAAGATTCTGGGCATTGGGCTCTTTTTCAGAAAGCATGAGAAAAACATCGGCGACCTTGGCCTGTACATCATCTAGTAGCAGAATCATCAGACGACGCTTGGCGTCATAAATACGCCGGGTAAAAACCACCAGTAACTTAAAGGCCAGCTGGGGCTGTGAAGTCATTAACGATACAAAGTTTTCGCGGTTAAAGTGCAGAACCGAAACATTATCAACAGCGATGGCTGAGGCTGACCGGGGCGCTTCTTCGAGAATAGCCATCTCGCCGAAGATGTCGCCCGCGGTAAGAATATCCATAGTTTTGGCTTTTTCTTTTACAATTTTATCAATTTTAACTTTGCCACTTTGAATGAGATAAAAGTCGTTGCCGGGTTCAAATTCACAGAAAATAATCTCACCGGGTTTGAATTCTTTACCAAATTTTTCACTGAGGGCTGAACTGAGCATTACTTACCTGCCAACTTCTTTGCCTTCTCAGCAGCTTGATTCGAATCACGATCTTGGGGGGCCATGCCAGCAACCTTGGTGTAAACAGAGATAGCACGGCCGCTATCACCTTTTTTCTCATAGATTTCAGCCACTGCCATAAAGGCTTTTTTCTGCCTTTCACTGTGGGGAAACTTTTTAATAAAATGCGTGTATTGCTTGAGGCCCTCATCAAAGTTCGACATCTTTACATAGGTCTTGGCCATTTCAAACTCGGCCTGCTCGATAAAGGTGGCCTCTGAAGGCGCCATTGATTTAACTGCCAGACATGCTTTAAACTTACTGACGGCGCCATCGTAGTTGCCCTGTGAAAACTCGTTGAGGCCAGCGTAGAAAAATGATGAGGGGGTATCTTCACTTGAGGCCGGCGCATCTAAGGCAGCCGGGTCTGCGTCGAGTGAGAAATCACCCCCACCCATGTCATCAAGAGGTGGTGGCGATAGATCATCGACTGAACCGGCAGCTAAATCTGCATCGCCAGAGATGGGTTCGCTACCCATACTCATGCCCATATCATCACCAAAGCCGGCGCTCTGGTTGGGCCTGACATTATCAAGCTCTTCATCAAGAGGCGCAGCATCAAGTGGGTACGACTGCCCTTTTTTCAGATTCTGCGACATGCGCTGGGCCCGCTCGCGCAACACACCCTCGGGCCAGTGCTTCAGATAGGCCTCATAGGCACGCAGGGCATGGTCTAGTTCGTTATGTTTGTAGTAATACTCAGCGACTTTAATAAGCTCGATCGAGCTCTCATCCATACTGCGCTCGCCCAGCAGTTCACGCACCTTACCATGTACCTTGCGCAGCTGGGCCGAGAAAACCTTGAGCATCTGCAGAACAAGGCGGGTATTTTTTAATGATAGCGCTTCAAATTGGGCCGCCGAAAAAACCAGAACAATTGAATCAGTCAGCACCTGGGCTGTTTCTTCTCGGGGGTAATGACCCAGAGACGACTTTACCCCGAAAAACTCGCCGCGCTTTACGTCTTCTTTGTGCTCTTCGGTTTGATCAAGGGAAGTTGAGATGAGTATAATTCGGCCTTTTTGCAATACATACACTTCTTCACCGCGATCACCTTCGAAATAGATGATCGAGCCAGCTTTATATGTTCTTGCTACCGGGCCTGCCATTACCTTTTACCAGGGTTCAACTGGCAAAAAGGCGAGCTCTTTGTGAAAGCCCACCGACTGCCGCACCCTATCAAGTAACCCCAAAATATCGCCATCAACGATCTTTTTATGCGATGCCACCCTGACTTTCTGAAAAGGAATGTCAAGGGCTTCAAAAAGGGGTATAAACATTTCATCGGCATAACGGGGCTTTCCGTCAATAACAACCAGCATAACATTTGCAAAATCCATCGCTGTAAGGCTGCCATAGGGGTCTTTGCTGTTGCCGTCTATGATAAGAAGATCAGCAAGCTTGCCCTCTTCAAGGGCCCCCAGATCTGGCAGACACATGGCTTTTGAGGCATTGGTTGAAAGCATTTCGAAGATAACCTTATCATCAAGGTCTTCGCCATAGTGCCCCTGGTAATATGACTTAGCAATCTGCATCTCTTCAAAGACGTTAATTGAGCCTGACATGGGCGAATCTGTGCCCAGGGTCACATTGACCCCCTTGGCCATTAATTCTTTTACCCGGGCTGTCTGCTCAAACATGTAGAGGTTTGAAACCGGGCACCAGACAACATTGCAGTTATTTTCAGCCAGTAGATCAATATCGTCATCAGAAAATGCAATACCATGAATAAGTACAGTCTGTTTACTGAGAGCACCTTTCTGGTGCAGCACATTTACAGAGTTGAGAGTCTCCTGGTCAAACCCTTCTGAACAGTGGGTGACAAAAGGAATATTTTTTTCAACAGCCAGGGCGTGTT
>CAZHLC010000315.1:0-5541 GCA_964532545.1 uncultured Leptospiraceae bacterium
ATGTTTGCTTTCCTCTCTTTGAAATATGTTCAAACCTGTTTGTGGCTCAGCGACTGCGGCCTGATTCTAGGCCAGAAAATGACACTTCTGCCAACTTTTCCCTAAATCTATGTAAAACCGACTGCCTGGTCGGCTCAGAATGTAAGATTGAACGTAAAAAAGAGTACGATCATGTAAGATGAGACGGTTTTGGAGCTTTTTTGACCCGGCATTATGAATCGTACGATCAGAAACCGGTTTCGACCCGCCATTTAGAAGAAGAAGCAAGGCCTTCAACCGGCAGAGCCTCAAGGTATCGCCTTGATGTCGATTAGTCTGAAATAAAACTAGCCGCAGCAATCAGTGTTGCTGCAACATTCAGTTTTCATGTAGCCCTGCTCAATTTCTTCGCTGCTGGCCTCGCGTATCTCTTTGATTTCGACATCGAAATGCAGAGTTTTATCGGCGAGGGGGTGATTGCATCTAGAGTAACGGTATCATCATTAACCTCGATGACCTGTAACACACGCGCACCCTCAGGCGTATGAGCCTGCACCTGCATACCCGGGTGCAAATCAGCGTCACGGTCAAACTTGTCGCGGGGTACCTTCTGTATCAGCTCATGGTCGATAAAGCCATAGCCCTGTTCGGGCGAAACACTTACGCTGACTTTATCACCGACTTTTTTTTCAGCGAGGGCATCTTCAAGGCCAACAACCAGATTGCCGGCACCATGCAGATAACCAAGCGGTTGGCCATTCTGCGATTGATCAATAATTGAACCCGTGTCGTCTTTTAGCACGTAATCAATAAATACTACTTTTTCTTTGCTAACCTGCATTTCTAAACCTCTTAATAACTATTTGAGCCAATATCAAGTTTTCTGTGCGTCATTGCAAGTATGACATCTTCGACAAAGAATCGCATTATAAACATGAGCCACTATAAGGGTAACTGAAGCCATACTGTGAATGGCGATTTGATACGGTTTCTCAAATAATAAACCTACAAACAGGGCCGCCAGGCCGCCAATAAATAAAACCAGAATCAGCTTACTATGATGATGCCAGAAAAAGCCCCGGTAGATAGAGAGAACACCCAGTAAAACGGCTGTGATCAAAATAGGAATCTCTACTCTCTCAAAAAGTTCGGTGTATGCGCCTAGAAAAGGAAAGAGAACCAGCCCCACCGGCAGAGCTAAACAATGCACAAGGCAAACAATGGCCGTTGCGGTACCGGCCTTATCCCACGAAATGGTGCGGGCGCGCTCTAGCAGAGTTTGGGGTTTGTTTATTGTTTTCTCTTGCATACTTGACTACGGGCCTCAAGATTAACACAAAAAGGGCTCTACTGTCAATTAATTAATGAATCGCAGTAACGCTCTTTAACCAGCCGACACAGGTTCTTCTTGCTTTTGCAATTAATCAAAATTTTGTCATTTTTAAGCAAGCTTAGTGAATCGATTTTACAAAGAAAATCTGAGTTTTTCATATTTTTGCATTCACCAATACCTTTATTCTCAATGAACCCTGCCTCGCCATATGATTGGCGCACTACAAACTTTATCTGGCCTGCAGACTCCCAGGCTATACCAGTGTAGTAAGTATGACATGTGTCCTCGCCAAGATAAAGTTCAGTGATCAGAGTATCTTTATTTTTCGCGAACTTCACTCTCGTCTTTTCAGAATTGTAGAGAGCTATCTCAGTCTCACCTTTCAGCGTCATTGATCTGTATAAAGCAAGAAAGCTTTGTCGCTTTGACAAATATCCACCAAAGACCCAACCAGTTTCTGCAACGGCTCTAATCTTCACCCAGGGGGCTACAATGGTATCATATATTTCTCGTTTTCTGCTTTCGGCCAGCTTTTCAACTCTGGCCTTATAGGGTAGCGTCGTTATTCGCTCAGACTTTTGATCAGCATGACTACGTAATACTACACCACTCGGTGCAAGCACAAACATTACATCGCCGCTACAGTTAACAACTAGAGCAAAAAATACAAGATATAAATACCATTGCTTCATTCGTGGTTCGAATAGTCATTTTAAATTATTGTAGTGCTCACCAATAATTCTCATACCCTCTTCAAGTGATACCCTTGCTTTAAAGTTCAGTTTCTTCACTGATTTCTCATTGGAGTATAAACCGCTTCGTTCAATATAGCGCACCGCCTCGGGGTTAAGGGGCGGCTTAAAACGAAACACCTTGCCGGCCAGATTCATACTCACAGCTACCGCCTGAAGTAACCACAGAGGCAGATAGCCCGGTGGGTTCACCCCACCCGCCTCGGCCAACTTAGTAAAATACTCAGCAGCAGTGGTTCGACGGCCATCGGTAATGACGAAGGTATCGTCGGGCACACCTTTTTGCAGGCAGGTAAAAACAGCATCGAGCAGGTTATCAAGATAAACGTGATTAAGCAGCCCCTTCTTGTCATCGGGCAGCGAAAAGATGCCTTGCCTCATCATCTGCAGGGGGCGCTCGACCCAGGGTATTGAGCCAATGCCATAGACATCACCGGGTCGAATGATTGTCAGGAGAATCTTTTTCTCTGCGCAAATAGCGCGCAGCTTTTCTTCACTATCGATCTTGGTCTGGCAATAGGGATTATTGTCGCCACTGACCGGTGAATCTTCGTTAACACCATCAGGGTAATAAAACCCATACACCATTACACTCGAGAAATGTATAAACGATTTCGTTTTGGCTGCTTTGGCCAGCCGGGCCGGGGCTTCAACATTCACTTCACGAAAAAGGGTCCAGTCGCCGTCTTCGGCCACAATGGCAGCAGTGTTAATAATGCAGTCATAGCCCTCAGCCATCTTGGCCACAGCCTCGGTGTCTGAAAAACTACCCTCAAACAGCTCTGCTTTTTCGAGGCCTGTAAGGTGTGAGGTTTTCAGGTCAATGCCCCCAACCTTATACTTTTCTTTGAGGGCCCGCTCGGCCAGGGCCCGGCCGATAAAGCCGCCAATGCCGGTTATGAAAATGCTTTTAGGTTTCATTATTTTAACTCAGATTAATGGCCACAACCAGATGATCATAAACACTGGGTGATTTAACGTGTCAATCGACCCTTTTGCAAAAAGAGCTCAGTCACAAGTGATGAGCCTTAAAATGGGCTCTTTATTTTTTTGAGTTTTTCGTTCAGTTCTTTCACTTTTTTCAGTTTTTCAAGCTCTGCCTTCGATTTGTCTTTTAAACGTTTGGCATGGCCCTTAACGCTTTTTGAACCTTTTACATTCAACCCCTTAAGCATTTTATCAACTGACTTGCTGGGTTTCTTACCGCTGCTTTTGAAAAGCTCTTTCAGGTTACCCACTTTCGTAAGGTCGTTGGCTGAACCAATCTGGCCCTGAATATCTTTCCAGCTTTTGGCATCGAACTTCTTAATGCTGGCCATCTTCTTGATTTTTTTCAGTTTCGAAGCATCAATCTTGCTGGCGCTCAGTTCTTCATCGTCACCCTTCACCTCGGTGCCTTCTTTTACAACGGTTGATTTACCGGCCTTGTTCTCAACCGCAACTTTACCAGAGGTTACAGCGATAGTGTCTTTACCTTCTTTCGATGATACGTGAAATTCTGTGCCCCTCACACCCGCAACCGCAGTGGGCGTTTTTACCGAAAAGCTTGAGCCCTCTTTCTGCTTCTGCACCTTTGCATAGAGTGAGCCACGATCAAGCTGTAGTTTAGTTTTATTGGTGCCTTTGAGGTTTGCCACCAGTTGATTGATCTTCAGGCTTGAGCTCGAAGCGATTCTAACCACGGTACCTTTAGATATTTGTAGATCGGCCCTTGACTTTTTGCCAACCTTAAGAGTATCTTCAGCTTTTAACAACGAGCCAATCCTCGCCTTTTTTGATGCACCGGCGCTCTCAATGGTGACCTTACCTTTGAGAAAAGTAACTACCAGGGCATGATTTGATTTTTCACCTTTGCAGGCAATAAAGGCCAGCGCGGTGATTAAAATAACAATTTTCTTCATAGATAAAGAGACAAAACTTTTAACACGCGCGCAAGCGAATTTTGCCCCGGTGCAGACTACTGAAAAGTCAGCAGAGCCATCAGAATACCATGGCTCTGAAACTTAAAACTACTTCTTATTTTCAGCGGTTGCTGTTTTGTTTTTCTTAGCTGGGCTATCAATGCCGCTTTGCAGGGCTTTTTCAGTGCGCTCTTGCAGAGACTTCATTTTATTACCCTGGGCCTGCATTCTGCTGCGCATGCGCATGCTTTGAGAAACCCGCCAGCTGGTCATGGTTCTTTTCGATTGCAGTTTGCGCATTTTCTGCTGATTTTCGGCCCGTTTGGCTCTGCTGGTTCTCATGGTTTCAGTGTGAGCGTTGATATCTTTTTCGAGCTGGGCTATTTTATCGGTTAACTGCTTCTGCAGTGCTTTAGATTTCTGCACGGCTTTGTCGGTGTCAGACTTGGTTTTGCTGTCTTTGCTGGTTTTAGTGAGCTCGGTTAGACTGCGCTCTTCTTCTTTATTGAGTCGCAGCAACACGGCCAGCTGGTAGCGCTTTATAATGGTGAGGCGGCGTTTTTTGGCAGCCTCTTGTTCTTCTTTGGTGATCTTGGTATTGTCTTCGTCTAGCTTTTTGATTTCTTGTTGAATTGAATCAATTTCTTTCTGGGCCGTGTCTACATCAACGTAGCCATCTTGAGCCAGGGCCGCAAACGAGAATAATGAGATCGTAAGTACTGTAAGTAAAATGCGCATAAATTAAGTTCTCCTCTAGTGGTGTTAAACTAATAACACTCTGTTTAAACGGCCACTCGAAGCCATGCCGTTGTTGACTTTTTCTTTTATCTATACTGTGTTATATTTCTTAGTAGTCAAAGACTTTTAGTGAGGTCAAAAAATACAATGTGTCATAATCTGGCAGCCTAATAACTGATGTTGATTTCGATGAGTTGATTAATCCCACCAAAGATAGACCTGATGTGTTTCTTTCAGCTGCTTGACCAGGGCCTTCTTTGTACCAACACCCTGGTCAACAATATCAGGGCAGAATTTATAGAGATCATCGGCCAGTTTTGGCCAGCTTTCAGGCGTCGTCAGCAGAGTGAATTGAATGGTATCAGTTTCAGCATGAAAAATGTCAATCTGAAACCTCTTATGGTATTGTTTCAGTTTCTTCACCAGATCAGAAGTTTGCATATCATAGTTTATCGCATCTGAGCGGGCGATTCGTAAAATATCAAATTGCGACTTTGCCCGGGCAATAACCAGTTCATACTTACCCTCATGTTTCTCTGGGCCCAGCCAGCGACTTGTACCAAGAAATACAATGTAACCCTTTTTGAACTTTTTTCGTAGAGCTTCTAGAACATCAATGGCCTTTGCTTCTTTTACCACTAGAGAAATATATCGCCGATCTTGCGAACGGCCAAAATCATACGTAGAATAGTTACGCACGCTATATCTGAGCTTTTTTTCGATGTAGCTTTTGGCCTTAACCAATGAGACATCAGCAGCATATGCAGATTCGGTGGAGTATTGCTGAAACAGAGATACCAGCGAGAGAAATAGAAAGAGCTTTACGCTTGTAACATTA
>CAZHLC010000316.1:0-5539 GCA_964532545.1 uncultured Leptospiraceae bacterium
GGCGCTCAGCCCGGTAAAAAGAGCCAGCGATATAATCGCGGCACTGGGTAGAAGGTCTTTATTATCTGCCACATAGACGGCTACATAGATTAAAGGAATAAAAATAAAGGCCTCAGCTACAATATACAGACCAAGGCCCAGATACTGGGTCTGCCGGCTGGTATTCGACATGGCCCACTTCTCAGCCAGGTATGAGACGCCCATAAAGGCTGCCAATACCGCCAACCAGGCAAAACCATCGGTCATAAGCAAAGCAAGTTGCTCTACCCAGGGCATTTGCATAAGAATGGTTTCAAGGCAGATAAAGAGCAACAGAGCCACTGCCAGATGGCCATAAGTTTTACGTATAAAGGCAGCCCGCTCGGCATCGATGGCCCCGGCCGCCCCCTGTTTTTCAATCACTTCTTGCATGTATTACTTTCCTTTTTTTTTTGGTCGATTGCACAGTTTTGAAATTCTAAGCAAGAACGTCAACCGCTAGCAGATGAACAGTCAGCCAGGTCTGGTAGAAACAAATTTTCGAAAACCAGGCATTTCAGGGTCAGCAAAAAGAAAAAAGATTGGCTTCTCTTTCTGGTACAACCGTATTTGTAAGACATAATCTTTGGCAATACTATCTGCAAACTCTAAAGGCAGCGCAATTTCAAACATTTGTGATTTCTCAGACCAGAACATTTTTGTATGATGCCTGGTCTCAAGAAAGCTGATATAAACATAGGGGTCAAGCTGTATAGGTTTCTGGTTCTTACTGGCTTGTACTCTCAGCTGAAACTCATCTAGCTTATCGTTCTTATATAACTTTATCAGTTGAAAATCAGCTTTAATGTCTGCATGCCCTAAGTCAGACTCAGATATCTTATTAAAGATGAAAGAGACATGTTGGTAATTCTCTTTATTATACTTCTTAATTATTCCATAGCTGCTGCAACCTATGATAAAACTGAAAAGAAATAAAGCCAAAATGATTCTGGGCATGACTAAATCTCTAACTATTCGAATTCACCATTAATCGCATCTTTCAGATAGGTCTCACCATGATCACCGAAAAAGCCATGAATACGCCATTTCTGTAAACAGTTTTGCAGACCAACAAAGGTAGGCTGGTTGTAGTACTCTACTTCTTCATCTGAGTCGTCATCGTCAGATTCGTTTTCGCCATTTGACATAATGGCATCTGAATTGGCCTGAATAAAAGCAGCTACCTGTTTTGCACATTTCTTGCGATTTGCTTTGCTGTCATTGGGTAAATTCTTGCAGGTGTTTACGAAGCCAGTGATCTGATTAACTTTAGAGTTTGGCATACCGCTTTTTCTAAAAATGGCAGGCAGGGTTGCGCATTGAAAACCCTCAGTAATGGGCAGTCGTTTTACAGCCTTGACTTTACAGTTCTCTGCCTCATCGCTCTCTTCGCATGAGTGACCGGCCATATCAAGATAGAGTCGGTTCTTAATATTGGCGGCGTTGCAACTCTGCATACATTTCTCACCCCGGCTCAGGCCTTTGAGGCGAAGTTTTTTACGGGGATTTTTATATTTCTTAGAGGCCACCTTCTTGTAGAACTTGAAGGCATCGCGCAGCAAAGCCTTTGGTATTGAATGACCAACCCGTCGGTAAAACTTATGCTTAGGCACCCTGGCAAAAACCCGTTGGTAGAGATCTACAGTTAATCGCATTGAGTAGTATCTCGAGTCTCTTTTGCCGCAGCTGAAGAAAACAGGTATATCTGCTGCGCCCAGATTGAATTTAATGATCTCAATAAATGTGGTGTCGACATTGCCGGGGCAGTGTATGACTGCGGCCTCAGTAATATGAGCGTTATCAAAGGCATCGATCATGGCCG
Source organism: uncultured Leptospiraceae bacterium (assembly GCA_964532545.1). Classification (GTDB taxonomy): domain Bacteria; phylum Spirochaetota; class Leptospiria; order Turneriellales; family CAZHLC01; genus CAZHLC01. Next base: position 1,841 of record CAZHLC010000316.1, read on the forward strand.
CTCGACCACCCGCAGAGAAACCCAGTACAAATATCTTATTATGTACTTTATAGCCTTCGTCTTCAAAGGTTTCAACCGCGCCCTCGCATGAGTTTGCTCTAACGACCATACCAAGCCAGCGATTCTTTTTTAAATAGGGAATATATCGTTTGATGGTGTTCTTATTTACCCCACCCAGGCCTGCAAGGTAGCAGAATATTCTGGTCTTCTGGGTTTTCTTCACCTTCGGGTTTAAGTAAAGATAGGCAGCGCCATCGTTCAGATTCTTAATATACTTCGCGCTGCTTCGTTTGGCTGAAAGGTGGGCATCACTAGACAATAGGTTTAAAAAAATGATGGCAGATAGGGCTATGGTGAAGAGTGGTTTGTAGTTTTTCATCTACGCTACCAATTGTTTGTCTCTGCTCATTTGTCAAGTCTCAGAGAGGTTAGCTGAGCTGCGCGTTAGAGATTTAAGATGCTGCCGGCTCTGGTCTAATGCAAACCCACCAGACTTGAAACGCCATCACAAACTGCATGGGCAGCCTGGCCCATAGAGCCCATTCAGGCCCTTCTAAACCAGGAAAGTGCACCCCGTTCATGGCCATATAGATATTGGCAGGAAATACTACCACCAGCAGGGCCCAGATGCCGAAACCAGCCAGCCGGCGCGTTCTAGGTATAAAAACCATAATACCCAGTAGAATCTCGGCTATACCACTGGCAATCACGCAGAAGCTGTGAAAGGGAATGTAGGGCGGCATGATGCCCATGAAGTTATCATAAAAAACAAAATGCAGTATACCTATGGTGATAAAAGAAACACCAGTGTAGACCAGAAGACCAAACCAGATTTTTCGCGCCATGTTCACTTATTTAAAGGTGCGATGGGGGTGCGACTATTTTTGTTGTGGTTTCTATTTGTATCTTCATTAGCTATAAGGTCTCAATAATCGAAGTAGTCTCTTACCCCTGGTTTTCGTTTTGAACAGAGACTCATGGTCTTGAGTTTGTTTGCCCAGGCATTCAAACTGTTTATTATTCGAAATGCAGATGCCGCCAAACCTGTTAACATCGATTGTTAGTATCTTAACATATTTGTATGTAAAGAATGTTAAAGAGTTGTTTTTTGAGTGCACGATGGTTTTTCTAAATATTGTTCGATAGGTGTCTTTTTCGGGCTCGCGCAACGACAAGACCGGTTTAACCCTGTTCTTATTGATTTCGATAAGCCTGTCTTGATCACCTAATGCTTCATACCGGTTATCATATAACCAGCTCAACCTTGTAGTTCTTTCTTTAAATGTATGAATAACACGGCCCAGAGTAAGTTCTGGTATGTTAAGTTCTCTCAATTTTTGTGAATCTCGATAATAGATCAGGGGTTTGCCGTTGTATTCAATTATTGAAGGGGTTCTGGCATCTATTTCACTCGCCAGCACTCTTCTTGCCTTGAAATCTATAAGTTTAAACCTGAAGCTGTCGTAAAAAAGCACCTGGTCTTTTGGCAATGTGACGTATTGGTCTTCGCCTTCTGCAAATTGGCTGAGCTTTTTCTTCTTGATATCATATGCATAACAATAGGGGCCGATCAAGTTAATCTGCGCTTTGTTTTTTGAAAGTTTTATTTCATGAACCCCCGGGGTGATTTCATCTTTAAAAACTGGCTGACCCTTCTTCGTTACTATAAAGTTTGTAACCAGGGTTGAGGTTGTCGTATCGCCATCTGTTTCATCTGCGAATGATTCTTTAATTTCAAAAAGATAATCTCTGTGTTTTAGAATAAGTGAGCCAGGTTCGGTGGCCTCAGCCACCTTAAGGGTACCGGTTTTCAAGTTAAGGTGCAACTCTTTGAATGTGCTTTTCAATACTAATTGATTTTTGCTCAGTTCAAAATTATTTAATTCAAAGTTTTCGGCGATACCAGTAAAGCTCAATAAAATTAGCAGAAAGAATGATTGTAGCTTCATGTTGTTGATGGTAATTCAAGTCTCTATCAGACTTCAACCACTATTCTCACTATAATGAAACCCACCCTGGGTTGGTGGCAAGCTCTTTCAGCTATTTCTTATTTGATAACATTAAGGCGCCCTGGGCGGTTTGATATAGGGTGCCGTTTTTGCTTAGCTTTGCCATTTCAGCAGCCATATCAGCATCGCCGCTACGACTCATAGATGCTGTCATGTTTACTAGATATAGCATTTTGCCCTTAATTCTGAGAGTCAGTGTATTTTCTTTAATACCTGATACTGCGCGCTGTCTCCGAAGTTTCTTCATTGCTTTTTCGACAATTGGCATGCTGCCGTGTAAGTTTTTAACCACATTTACTTTGTCTAAACCGAGACCCCGGGCAGTTAAATGTGAGACAATCTGTTTCTTGTTAAACTGGCCGAAGCGGGCATTCATATTTATCTGGGCAATTAATTGATCAATCTCAGCCTGATTCATTTGCCTATCGTCAGGCCCAAGAATACCATTTGCTGATTTTAAAATCACCTGCCGAACACGTTTAAGAATATTGTAGTTCTGCCCTATTGTGCCCTCAACGTGTCGCAGATAATTCTTATAGTCATGAGAATTCATCGCGTCTTGCTTTAGCCCCTTCACCATCGCGTTCATTTTTTCGACCACGGCTAAACCTGCAGCATCGTCGGCTGCTACGTTAATACGTTTGCCCGTTGATAGTTTGGCAAAGCTTTTGCTGATTGATGTACCCCGTAGCCTACTCTGGTGCAGAACAAATTGCCGGGTACCCGACTTAAAAATAAAAAAGTTTGAGTTCAAAGGCTGAAACAAGGCTGTTTGCCCCCACAGCGGGCTGATAAAAATAACCAGAGTGAAATATAGTGGTAGTCGCTTCATGCTTTTGATCTTCATAGACATATCGATTATCGACCTTTCTCTTTTTCTCACCGTGAAAATTCGCCAGAAGGCTGAAAAAAATTGCTGCAAAGCCGCCTCAGGTAAATCTATTTGGTGCTTTTCAACCGCTCGAAGGTTTCTTTGTTAAAGATTGATTTTATTTGCTGATAGTGCCGCCAGGTTTTGCCTTTGTGCCTGACCTGTATTGGCAGTGTGGCTATGCGATAGCTGCCATAAACCTTTTTGAACTCACTGTTGGGTATGGCAATTTGACCGTTTTTTGCTGTATACGTCTTCTTATAGAGAATGACGGTCAGAGTCTCGCTTACTTTTGCTTCGCTGGTTTCTGTAGCGAGTTTTTTTACATCTCTGCGGTTTTCTTCAAAATCTGAATCAATGACCCGAACAGGCAGGCTGGCCCAGTCACCTATAGCGATTAACAGAGCAACGCCCAGGCTCATCACCGTGCTCAGGCCCAGATTCAGCAGGTATTCGTCGGCACCGCTGGCTGGTACCACCCAGGCTGGGCCGATAAAATAAGATTTCATACGCCCCTTCTTGTCGCGCTCTAAAGATTTTTCTTCAACACCCTTTACTGCAAAGCTCAGCTCTTCGTATTGAATTTTTGTATTGGCCAGAAAAATGTCAAAGGTCGAGCTTTTATCATTTGAACTGACATGCCGCAGCCTGTATTCTTTGATATTTCGATCAAAAACATGGCGGGGTCTATTGGGTTTCTTATGCTCTACCACTTTCACTCTTTTGACACTGACGACAGTGCATGATTGCAGTGAAATGAATAAAGAAGCCAGCATTACCAGGCAAGAAAACTTAGACATGAACGGTTGAAAAATACGA
>CAZHLC010000317.1:0-5526 GCA_964532545.1 uncultured Leptospiraceae bacterium
CCATCACCATTGAGGTCAAAATTACCTCTGATGTTCTGCGTAAGGTTTTCAAGTCTGAAAAAATTAATATTGGTTTCTTTGGTCAGACCAAAACCATCACGATGAACCTCGTTGGTAATATCAGCCAGATTCACTGCCAGCAGATCAAGTTTTTCAATATTGCCTTTTAAGACGTCATCGCGTATTTCTTGCAGAGCAAACACCTTGCCACCAGAAAACACAACATCTTTATTATTATGCTTCCATAAAACCTTACCCAGGCCTTCGTTGGCGGGGTCGCCTTCGATAATAATTTCATTACGAACCTCACCCTGCACCAGCATTTCACCACCCAGGTGAATGATTAACTCATCTGGGTCTTGGCGGTTAATCGTTACATTGGCCAGGTTTGAAAGATCTTGTACGAGCTTATCACGACGATCAAGCAGGTCATTGGGGTTGTCACCCAGGGTCTCTGACTTGAGAATTCTTTCGTTTAGATCGCGAATCTGCGAAGCCAGGCTGTTAACCTTGTCAATGCTGACACGCAGATCAAAATCGACCCGCTTGCGCAGTTCATAAAGGTCATTAAAAGTCTTGCGCATGCTGGCTGTAAGGTTCTTGGCGTTAGTTCTGAGAACCTCACGATGTGATAATTCTTCAGGCATGGTAGAAAGATTCTGCCATGACGTCCAAAAATTGTCGAGCTGGGTGCGCAGGGCATTTTCTGAAGGTTCATTATAGATAATTTCAACCTGGTGCAGATAGGTCTGGCGCGTCGACCAATAGCTTTTGCTTTGCTGCACTTCATTAATACGTGCATCAACAAAGTTATCACGAATTCTGACAATGTCACGGGCCTCAACACCCTGACCCAGTGTGCCGACACCGGCCGGCCTGTTCAATGAGGGCTCATACAGTGGGTTCATACTCTGCATGTTTACCCGTTGACGTGCGTAGTGTTTGTTATCTGCGTTCGAGATGTTATGGCCCGTGGTCGTAAGGGCCTGCTGGTGCACACCCAGGCCCCTTTTGGCCAGCTCGATTCCGTGAAAAGTTGATGGCATCTATTTCTCTCTTAACAATTTGCGTCTACAAACAGGGGCTTCTTCGCAGCCTGCTTCTTCTGACCCTCTTCTATACCATAGCCGACTTCGGGCTCAGCATTGAGCGATGAAATTACCGCTTTGAAGAGGCGCTGATTATCTTCGATCATCGATTGATTGACCCTTGAAAGAGTCTGCATTTTAAAGATTACATCGACCAGCTCTTCTGCTTCTTTCTCTAAGCTGGTTAATACCTCATCATCAATGCCCGGCCAGTCTAAGACGGCGCTGAGTTTATCAGGCATTTGCTGATTCACAGCGCTGGCCAATTCACCCAGCACATGCTCACGCTTCTTTTCGTTACGCTGTAGCTGCCCCAGAATTTTCTCTTCAAGACTGGTGAGATTTTCAAGCGATTTGCCATCACGGGTAACAATCGCGAGATTTTTCTCTTCTTCGATTTTGGCAACCTTGGCAAAAAGGTTCTTTTCATTAATCAGGGTAGCTAAAAGCTCGCGCGCCAACTCGCGACCAACAGGATTAGAGTTTTTCATAACGATATCATCGGAAAAATCAAGAATTTCTAAAGAATTTTAGCCCCCACGGGGAATCTGCCACGGAAATCGCCGTATTTGCTGAAATGGCCAATAGCTTTTCGCTGCAAAATGCTCTAAATTCACCGATTTGTTATGGAATTTCGTAACTAACTCTAAATGCCCCCTCATCCGCTCAAAAATCTTGGTGCCCATAGCAACAAAATCACAGCCTTGCCGCAGCAGAGAAATGACCTCGTCGAGATACCATTCTAAGGCAAATCGCACCACCTGAGAGATGGTAAACCCCAGCGAGGCGGCCAGAATTCGCAAATGCAGCCCATCGACCCCATAGAGGCAAAGCTGGTGTCTATGTAAGGGCTTATCATTCATTATATAAGCCCGTTTTAATCGGCGATGCAGCTGATATGTTTCAAGGTCTCGTTCCAGACCATTTTGCTGCATTTTGAAGATGCACATTCTAACTATCCAACTGTAGGTTAGCTCTTGGGCAAGGGCTGCCTGGCTGATCTTCTCCCAGACATCAGGTAACAGCCTGATTTCAAATATTTCATCGGTAAAGAGAAGATTTGGTTTTGCTTTCATACTGGGGTAATACCCCTCGAGCCAGTTTTTTTCCCATTTATTTCGGATTTTTTTAGTTAGGGAGATAAAATTCCCTAAAAAATTCAAAGAATGGCCAAGCTAACGCAAAGCAATAATTTACCAGACAAAAGCCATTTTTCGGTGCAAAATATGGCCAGACTTTCAAGAGGAAATACATGGCACAAAAAATTTTAATTAACGGGGCCAATGGCGGTTTCGGCAAGCTCATTGTTAAAACCCTGGTTGATCGTGGCCATAAGGTAGTGGCCTCGATGCACGATATTAGCGGTAGAAATAAGGCAAATGCAGATGAATTCAAAACTATGGCAGTCGATGTAGTTGATATTGATGTTACAAACAATAGCAGCGTTCAAAAAGGCGTCAATGCTGCAGTTCAGGCTGCGGGTGGCCTTGATGCGGTCATCAATAACGCGGGGGTAGGTGTTCTCGGGCTACAAGAAATGTTTACTGCCGATGACCTGCAGAAATTGTTTGACATTAATGTGTTTGTGGTACAGCGGGTGAACAAGGCAGCCCTGCCTCACTTAAGAGAAAAGAAGTCAGGCTTATTGCAGAACCCGCAGAACGTTGCAGATGCCGTTGCCGATGTAATTGAAAAAGAACCTGGCACTCGCCCCTTTCGCACAGTGGTAGACAAAATGGGCATGGGCGATCACATTGTGGGTCACAATGACCAGCTGCACAACATCACTTCGGGTATCTACAATGCCTTTGGCATTGGCCATATGCTAGAGCTGCAAAAATAAGAAAAAGACTGGCCGCGAAGCAGAGTCTTCAGGCAGCTGATATAATTGTGCAGACCAGCCTGCAATTCTATGATGGTGACAGTGGGGCCCCCTCAACCTGTGGTGAGCCCCTTGTCATTGAAAACTCAAGCCAGAGGCTTAACTGGTCAGGTCTTGTTTTAGAAAAGGGCTGGTCTCCGTTTTTTCACCCCAGCAATATTGTTACCCCTTATTTCTACTTTGCCCTGGCACTTGAAAAAGATTTAAACTGGCAGGTCAAAAATGATGGCAAACTCAAGGCATTGAAGACTGTGCCGGGTGAAATCTGGTTTAACCCGCCTCATACACCGTTTACTCATAAAATTGATGAGGCCTGCTTCTTCATTATACTGGCCATCGAAGAACAGAAAATGTTTGATTCTTTTCGCGGAAGGTTACCGCAGAAAGGCCTGCAATTTCTCAATAACTACAATCTCGATGACCCCTATCTTAAGAATCTGGTTGAACTATTCTATCTTGAAGTAAAGAACGAAGGTAAAAACGGCCCAGGGTTTTTAAACAATTTGTTACAGATCTTCTGCCAATATTTTATAGAGCATTATTCAAATATAGAGAGTCTGCGTAACCAGACCCCTGCTTCGAAAATCACAGCAGAGCAGATTGAAACAGTAAAGACGTATATTCTTGAAAATCTCAGTGATTCAATAACCATTGAAGAACTGGCCGCAGAGGTCAATATGAGCAAGTTTTATTTTCTTAAAGAATTCAAGAAGGCAACAGGTAATACCCCATACCAGTTTGTGACAGAACTGAAGATGCACCAGGCCGCAGATATGATCAGGGCCGAGCAGAGCGATCTTTCAACCATTGCCTACAATCTTGGTTTCACCGACCAGAGCCACTTCTCAAAAGTATTTAAAAGGCACTTTAATATTTCGCCAGGCAATTTTCGCAAACAACCGGCATAGACAACATATTACCAATGCATAGCAACCTTATACAAGCAGAAAGTAAACCTTATTGGTAGATTAATATCATGAAAATAAGAGCATTTACAGTTTTTATCACAGCTCTGTTGGCCACAGCCGGGGCCGAGGCTTTCTGCAAACCAGATATGTCAGTGAAGCAGGTCACCGAAACCATAGTGGCTGCAATCAATAACGGTAATTTTCAGTCATTCAAGAGCTGCATAGCTCAGAACGCCAGTGCCCATGAACCGGGGCGCAACTTTGTTGGCCGAACCCGGCTATTGGCATGGGCTAAAGGTGAAATCTTTGATTTAAAAGGCAGATTGATCATTGCCAAAAGCAACAGGGTAGGTAAAAAAGAATTCAGGTGCGGAAAGTTTAAAACCCCATCATTTGGCTTCAAGGTAAAGTACATCTTTCAGGCCCAGAAAGGCCAGCTTACCCGTTGGAACCTTCACTACTGGAAATCAAAACGATGCAAATAAAAAGCAGGAGCAAACAAATGAAAAAAACTCTTTTAATCAGCCTGATACTGGCCTCAGCCTTTATGTTTTCATGCGGTGGTCAACAACGGGCCAGTGCAATTGAAACAGTCAATAAGCTGTTCGTGGCGACAGACAATGCCGACTGGGCCGCTCTTGAAAAGATCTTCACCGAAGAAGTTGATTTCGACATGACCTCACTGGCAGGCGGTGAGCCGGCTAAGCTGAAAGCAACTGATATCACCGCCGCATGGAAGAAAGGGCTCAAGGGCCTCAAAGTTCATCATCTTGTGGGCAACCATATAGCCCAGGTAACAGCTAATAAGGCCGATGTATTCTGTTACGGGGTGGCTACTCACTATTTGAAAAATGCTACCGATAAAAATACCCGCACCTTTGCAGGTAGCTACAACTTTAAGCTGCTGAAAATTGGTACTGAATGGCGTGTAAGTGGCTTCAAGTATAACCACAAGTACCTCGACGGCAACGCCGAGCTGCACAAGTTTGTAAAATAAGGCGATTACTGGGCCGCAACAAAGCGCAGCTTTTTGCCGGCCCTTAACCCTTCGAGTATCTCTAGAAATCGTTCGTTGGGCTCAGTGCCGCTCTCATCGAGAGCATAGGCAGGCTTCAGGCCCTTAAGAAAAAACATCTGCAGCTCACCCTTACCCTTGGCTGCCACCAGCCCCCGGTCTTCAAGCTGAAAAAACGGCTGCAGAATCTTCGCACTAAATGAAGATATATTGATTCTACCAGGTTCACCTGAAGACTCCATTCGGCTGGCTGTATTCACCGTATCACCCCAGATATCGTAGCTGAACTTTTTTTTACCAATCACCCCTGCAACCAGTGGCCCCGTGTGAAAACCTATGCGGGTTCGCCAATATTGTCGCCCCTGCCCTTCAGCCTTACGTGCTAAGCGATCAATTTCACGTCGCATGGCAAGTGCTGCCAGAGCTGTATCATAAACATGTGTATGGTTAGGTACAGGAATTCCCCCCGCCCCCATAAAAGAGTCGCCAATGGTTTTGATTTTTTCGAGGCCAAAGCGCTCAATGATCTCATCGAATACAGAGAAGCACTCATCGAGTTCGGCGATCAGTTGCTCTGGGGTCATAGACTCAGACAGGTTCGTAAAGCCCTTAAAGTCAGTGAACAATACTGTA
>CAZHLC010000318.1:0-5524 GCA_964532545.1 uncultured Leptospiraceae bacterium
GAATAACCTCACGGCAATAGTCAGGGTCACTTATATAACTTATGTCGTAGTATAACGCATCGGCCACGGCATCAGGCATAGCAGCTCTGTTCTGCCTGATTACCGCAAGGTTTTTTACAAAGAATACTTTTCTGAGTTCTGACATCTTTACCCAGTCTACCCGGTACTTTGACCATTCTTCAATAAACACCTGGGCAAAGGCTTTAAGCTGTTTTTCATCTGAACCATTCAGCCACTGCCAGGTGGCCCATTTTCTGGCATATCTTGAGGGCTTAAATTTCTGGGTCATGATTTTTATATTATACTTTGTACCGAGCACATTAAGCTGCTGGCGGTAATCACCAGCCTGAAGACCACCCAGAGCTACCAGATAAATGAAAATGGTTCTCACTGAGCAATTAGACGATGGCCAGTGCTTGCCCGGTCAATGGTTTTTACGGTTGACCCGGGGGGCTTATTCGTCGACATATGCAGCCTGTTTGTCGATTTAGAAGACAATATTCATAAAATACCGTAATTTATCGATAATAGAACATAGTTATGTACTTCGAAACTTCACAACACGACACCACCACCATGCTCGATTTCACCGGCAGCAATATTCGTATGGATTCTGTAGCCGCCATTAATCGTGAATTTGGCAGTATTAATCTCGAAGATTCGCTCAAAGTTATTCTGAATCTGCAAGAGGCCGATCATTTCGATTCATCTGGCCTTGGCTGGCTTTTAACCATTGCTAAACATCTGCAAAAGCAGGGTATTGAATTCATGGTCGTTTCTGAAGACGAAACCCTTCTGCATATGCTGCGGGTCACTCAGGTTGATCGCCTGGTGAAAGTGGTGCCTGAGCTGCGCCAGGCCGTTAATATCTAATTGGCCACAGGCATAGCCTCAAAGCCGTGATCATAGCAGCGAGATAGCCACTTTTCAATCATTTGAAAGTCTGTCAGGTCAAAGCCCCCCTCGTGGGCAACATGGGTGTAAGCGAATAAAGCAATATCTGCGATCGATGCATATTCATGACCAAAGAAACTTTGCTGCTTCAGGTGTTCATTCATAACATACAGCGTTTTCAAACCCTTTTCATGCCTTTTTTTGACATCAGGGTCATCTGAATTCGAATCTTTGAAAACGCTCAACCGGGCCCGATTCACTGCGATATAAGGTTCATGGCTGTACTGTTCGAAAAACATCCATTGCAGTATGCGCGCCCTGGTAAGAGAGTCTTCAGGCCAGTAAGATGAGCCCTGGGCCAGATAAAAAAGAATTGCATTTGATTCTGGTAGATAGTCGCCACTGGGTAATTGCAGCAGCGGAACCTGGGTATTGGCGTTCATCTGCCTGAACTCTTCTGTTCGCGTAGCCTGCTTACGGGTATCGGTTTCGACCCATTCGTAGGGCTGCTTTGTAAGGTCTAGAATCAGTTTTACTTTGTGGCAATTGCCCGAGAGTATCATACCATAAACTTTATACTTGTTCATTTAGAAAACCTACCTGGCCTGTGTGAGGCTTCGTAGACAACCCACCCGGCGAGCTTCTCTCTGGGCTGGCATATCTTTTGGCAAACCGTAATCGCCGTTAGCACTCAGAGTGAATTCTTCACTGAAAGTATTGTCGCCCATCAAAGAATACGTTACCCGGTAGGTGTAGGGGCGGGCCTTCTGGTTGCATTCTTTGTCACATTCTTCTTCTGAGAGCCCGTTCATACAATCTTCGATGCAGTCATTGAGAATGAAACCCTCTGGGGTGATCTTTTCGGTTGCGGTAACCACGATTTTATTATTTTGCACCTGCCAGGTACCCCGGGTGGCCCCGTGGCAGTCACGCCACAGCTCTGCCTGACCACCAGAGAGAAAAGCGCTGCCCTGTTTACAGCGATCAGTAGCATCACATTTTTCATCGAGGCATGCATTTAGAAAAATTGTTTTAAGGTCTTTGCCAATGGCTTCTTTGCAGCTGCCACCTGGTCTGTGGGCCATATTATCAGCACCATCAATGGCCAGAAAGTGACCGAATACCCAGCCTTCTTTGCCCTGGGCCTGCACCTTATACCAGTGGCTGCGCATGCCGTTTACTTCGCCGGCCGGGCCTTTTTTCATTAGCGCCACTCTGGCCCCATCTGCAATGGTACCGATTTTGTGGCCAATCAAAACGGGCTCAGCGCGCAGAGTTACCTCTGCACCACCGGTGACCTTTGCCTGGCCGATAGGTTTGTCTTTGCAGGCAGGTACCAATAGAAGAAGTGAGACAATGACGATGAGTGAGCGAGGCATGCAACATCAAATCATGGGCCCAGCCAGGGGCAAGCAAATATTTATGTGAAGTTCTCGTCTTGAAAGCGCAGCCCTGTATTAGCCTGTACGTCGGCGGCCCGATCAATGGCTCTTTCTTTATCAGTGAGTTCAGGTATGGGCGGGTTGGTCTTTCTTATGTAACGGGCAGAATCTGGGTTCTGCAATAATTCGATAATATCTTTGAGGATATTGATATCTTTCTGATTTTCTGCTTTGTCGAGAAGGTCATGGGCCAGCTCAACAGGAGCCATCTCAATACAGTCGCCCCAGTTTTTAATAGGCGGCTCTGCGCCATTTTTCAACAGCAGGCTGACACCTTCTACTGAACGGTTCAACACCATTTGAAAAAGCAAGCCCCACCATTCACCCCAGGTGTCGGTAAACATGCTGTTGTTATTGATATTCTGGTCGTCTTTCTCGAGCAATAGATCAAGCAGATCAAGATTCATTTCGTCGCAGGCTTTCCTTAATAGTGAGAGGCTGGCCATAATGCAGGGTGGGGTATGATCATATGAACTCTGTGAAAAAAGCAATACATTTCGTCTGGGCACCAATAATGGTCTCTCTGTGACCCTGGCATTCTGGTACCCAATCTTTGTTTTCGGGCTTGGCATTGGCGAATACTTGCGCTGGCGTTTTCGCAGATCGCTGGTTGATGTCCGTATGCCGCTGATCTTTGGCGTACTGATGATTATGAATCATTTCTATTTATTGATCGTGGCCAATCTCGGGTACTACCTTACTGCCATGGGCAAGATTATCTCTGTGGCAGTGATTCTCCTGCTGGTTTATCTGATTAACAGATTTTTGCTGTTGGTGTTTCCCCGTTCGCAGGGGCGTATTGTACGTGAACGCCCACGCGGGGCTTCAACCTATGAATTGATTGCGTTTTTTCCGTCTTACTGGCTGGCTATGTTGATAGCCTCAGTTGAATTATTCTATCGAAACTATTTGAGCTACGATGAGAGTTTCTGTCTGCCTGAATATATTCAAAATGCGGGCAGTACCAGGGTAAATACCGGGCAATTGCTGAAAATTCTGCAAGAAAGAAAACACTGTTTTACTTTCAATCAACGCTGGTCTTCTTTCAGGTATTCTGCAAGCAGTATGGCTTTGAGCTTCAGGCGCTACCGCCTTTATGACAAAAGGGTGCGCAAAGCTGTGAAAAATTTTGTAATTTCAGGCCATCGCCTGCGCCACTGTTCGCGCTGCGGCAGTGTGTTAAACTCACAGACGAAATGCACCCAGATCATATTAAGCTTTGGTTTTAAAGAGCTGGCTGAGCCAGGCTTGAACCTTGCTGATATCGATTTTGCCAAAATCAGCAGCCGGCGCCGTTTGAACATTCAGGCTGTGCATATTAAATGTTCAAAACGCGTGATAAAAAAAGTTGAGAAGGCTGTGATCTTTCTGGCTCACCAGCCTGATTTTAATGGGGATATTATACTGTGGGGCAAAACCGACCTGTTGGGTACCCACCTGCTTAATCTACTGCAAAACTCTTTTGAAAAAATAGAAAAGCGCAGCTAAAGTCTGTCACGAACTGTATTGATGGCTTTGAGCATTGTATCAGGGTCTTCAAGGGGTGTTGCATGGGCGCCTTTGCCAATAAACAGCTCTGTCTTTGCCGTAATAGTTTCTGCCACACCATTTTGAATAACATAGTCATCTTTTCCGGCTGAGGCCGCCCAGGGAATGTCGAGCTTATCAAGCAGGGGCAGGCCATCTTCTGGCTCAAGCAGCACTGACCGTATAGTGGCCCGCACCTGAGACCTGCCCATTTTTGCGAGGCGCTCACCACAGGCAACGATCTCTTGCTGGTTGCCTTCAAGGTACTCTTTGCCAATCAGGGCCCCTGCGGCAATACGGCCATAGCTGCGGGCTGAAAAGCCAAACAGCAGCATCAGCTGCTGTATATGAAAACCAAACCGGCCCATCCCCGCCGTTCGTCGCAGGGGCGTGTTGGTCAAAACCAGGCCGCCCAGCAAGCTGGGGTGCTTAACCGCAAGGCGCAGACCCACCATGCCACCCCAGCTGTGGCCAACTAGCAATGGCTTCTGTAAGCCCAGCTCTTCAATGATGGCCCTGACCATTTCAATATGGTCTTCGAGAGTTGTGTCCATAATGCCGGGGCTTTGGCCATGGCCTGGCATGTCTGCCAGAATCACCTGTGCATCGGTGAGCTTTTCTGTTACAGAGCGCCACATCTCTGGGCCCATATAGACGCCGTGTAAGAAAAGAATGGGCTGACCGCGGCCTGCTACGTAATTTTTAAGAGTTAATTTCCTTGTGGGCATTTGTCTCATAATGTATTGCAAAAAAATACCAGTAATACTACCCCGATGAACTCTTGGAGTGCTAAGCTGCGTTAGATTACATTCAATGCAAACTTTTTTCTTATTGAATATGAGACTTAACAATTATCTTTTTCACCTGATTAAATCAATGCGTGTAAATAATAAGACTCGAACCCTTTTCAGCTTGTCTTTTTTGCTGTTGCCCCTGATTTTTACCAGCAGGGCCGCCTATTCTAAGAGTTCGACCAAAAAACGTTGCGCTGATTTTCCGGTAAAATACGAAGTTATGGGGTTTAACGGTAAAGCTGTCATTGGTCATTGCTACGTGGGCAAGACCGAATTGATTTGTGTGACTGAAGACAATTCAATTTTTATCAGCAAGTACAAGTCATTTAATCATATGATAGAATCATTAAAACCTTTTTCGAGGCCAAAAGTAATTGGTCAAAAGATAACGAGCTCACTATCAAACCAGCAAGATACCTACACTTACGATCAGAAGGGTAAATTGGTAAGGCATCGCCAGGTCACCGCTTATCAACAACCTGAGTTGCAGTCTATTGATACATTGACTGAATACACTGAGTGGGATGATCTTCTAAGGCCAATTGCAGCTAAGCAGACAGATAAAAACCAATGTAAACACTTGGTAAATATTAAGTACAATGAAACTGAGCAAACGATTACCACAACGATTAAAGGTATTGGTAATGAACAAAAGTGTAATAAAAACGAGGCGGTCTTTTTTCAGAAAATAGGCAAGTTCAACGAAGATGTTTATCTTGACTTCTCAGCTTCTGGTATGCAGAAGATGGTGCTTGAAAAGCGCAAAAACCTCAAGATTAAGAAAATTTGCCATTAGTCTGCGCCATCGAGAAAGATGGGGTAGCGTAAGACTGCCAGCAAGTGGCAGGGTCGAGCGCGAGCGAGAAC
>CAZHLC010000319.1:0-5521 GCA_964532545.1 uncultured Leptospiraceae bacterium
TTTAAAAGGCACCCTCTTTCTTTAAGACCACGCGAAAAGTTTTTAGCAAAATGAACAAATCAAGCCAAAGTGACCAGTTGAGAACATACCATACGTCTAAGCTAACCCGACTGTCAAAAGACAGCTTGTTTCGCCCTGAAACCTGCCAAAGGCCACTGAGGCCTGGCCGAGCCAGCAAAATAGTCATCTTTTCTGTGTCGTAGTTTTTCAATTCGTTTTCAATATAGGGTCTTGGCCCTACAAAGCTCATCGAACCAGCAAGAATATTCAGTATTTGCGGAAGCTCGTCAAGTGATGTTTTTCGTAGAAAACGGCCAACAGCAGTTACTCTGGGGTCAAAACCTTTAAGCTTTTTAAACGTACGCCACTCTTTAGCCGCAGCTCTATTCTTGGCCAGATACTCTTGCAAAATCTCATCTGAATTGGCATACATTGTTCTGAATTTAATGCAAGTGAAGTCTCTGGCCCCCCTGCCCATTCGTTTCTGGCGAAAAAGGGCTGGGCCCTTGCTGTCAATTCTGATCAATATTGAAAGCAGGCCAAGAATCGGCAGAAACACCGGCAACAGCGCAAGGCTTAAGACCAAATCAAAGGCCCTTTTTACAAATCGATTAATGAATGATTCAAGATTGTTTCTAATTTTGATCAGAAACAACTGCGCATCAAACAGGCTGTACAAATCGGCGTTCAACAACGCTATACCCTTGAGGTCAGGCACAATCAGTACTCTTGAAAGGCTCTGTTGCAGCAGCGATGCCCACTTTGACTGGTCAACGGGCGAGGCCGATGGTATCGCTAGAACTGCAGTCTGTATCTTATTATCAGAGATCACCTTTTCATAATCTTTAAGTTTACCCAGAACCCGGTAACCATTGCCATTGACTTCTATACCCTTTTTGAGCGCACTCTTATCATCAAGAAACCCGATAATGCGGTAGCCAAAATTCTTTTCTATGGTTATTTCTTTTGCCACGGCCCGACCGGCTTCGCCTGCGCCCACGATCAGCAGGTTTTCAACCCCGATATGAAGACGATACAGAAGTCTACGGGCAATGAGTCTGGTTAAAGGAAAAATTACCAGACCATAAAGCCAGAAGAAGATAAAAATGAGACGCGATATCGAAGCGGTCAACTTTCCAAGACTGACCAGGGCAAATAATACCACGGTGGCCAGACTTACAGCCTGCCAGACTCTTCTTAATTCTTCAAAAACCGGAACTCTTTTTGAGTATAACCTTTCGTAATAAATCAACAATAAGAAAACTACAGCTATCCACCAGGCGGCGACCAGGTCGGTCATAGTCGTCAGCAACGGCGAAGGAATAAACGGGTCTAATACCCGTCTACTTTGAAAAGCCAGGTAAAGACAGAGATAAAAGGCCATCAGGTCAAACAGCAAAAGACCCATAACCATCAACCATGGTTGCCTTGGCTGCCTTGGTTTTATTGATTCAACAGTTTTCACGAAGAACTTATACTTTTAACCAGCTCAGTTAAAATGTTATCTTTGTTAAGGTTGTTTTGAGCAAAGCTACGTGCCTTCTTTTTCATTTGAGCAGGCTTCATTTTCAGTGCACGGTTAATGGCAGCGTAAAGGGCATCATGGTTTTCAGCTTCAACGGGTATACCAATTTCATTTGCAGAAATCAGCTGATAAAAATCAGAATCAAGGTCGGTACTGACTATGGTCAGAGCCCCCGCTGCCAACAGCGTAGTAAGCTTAGAGGGCATTACCAGATTAGAGGTACCTTTTTTCTGAACCACCAGATGAATATCACCCAGAGCAATTAGATCATTCAATTCTTCGTAGGGTTGTAGCCCGAAAAAACGTACATTTTTGAGACCTGCCTGCTGAACCATCTCTTGCAGGGTAGGCTTCGAGACCCCGTCGCCAACTATGATAAAAAGAAGATTGCGGTTCTTAAAACGCTCAGCCATTTCAATAATAATGGGCAAACCCTGTTTCTGCCCCAAATTACCTGAGTATAAAATCACCCTGGTTTTTGCAGGCACGTTCCAGCGTTGACGAAAAAGAGAGCTCTTGGCCGGTTTGATGGCGCCAAGGTCAACCCAGTTTCTAATCTGCAGCAATTGTTTAATACGGTGCCCCTTGCTTTCGATTTTATTACACATTCCATCAGAGATACTTGAAACCATATCACTTTTCTCAAGAATGAATTTTTCAATTCTCTCTAGAAAACGCAGCAGACGTTCATTTGAAACCAGCTTAAGCTCTCTGGCGGCATCGACCTGTAGATCTTGTATGTGAAAAAGAACCCGGGTTTTGCGCCTGAAAAACCGGTAAATTAAAGGCCAGATACCTGTTTGTAATGGTGGGCAAATCGCCATTATAACATCATAGTGCCGGCTGAAGAACAGATATTTCAGCCATACTATGCTTGAGGTTAAGGTAAAAGAGAGTTCATGAATAATACGGGTGAGACCGGTTACCCTGGCCGGTAGATAAATCGGGCAGTGGGTTACATCTAACCCTGGTTCTTTTTTTACGCTGTACCAATATGGGTTAAAGCCATCATAGATTCGCCACTGGGGATAATAAGGGTTGGCACAAAGCACCTGCACCTGGTGGCCCTGTTCAGCGAGCCAGGCCGCCATTTCAGAGTTGTATTTACCAACGCCAACCAGCTCAGGTGCATAGTTCGTTGAATAGATCAGAATTCTCATGTATCAGTCTTTAATAAAATTTTCTGAGCCCGTGAAAACTTGTTAAGCAGGTATTTGATTGAAAAAAAGCGCTGTTCAACCAGCCGTAAATTCTTTTTAAAATCAGGAATTCTTTTGCGCAAGTCTCTGCGCTGTTTAAACAACCAGGGTAACGATGTCAGAGCCCCGAATTTTCCCCGTAGAAAAGACCAACCACGACCTTTTAAAACGAAAAAAAGAAAATTCAGACACTCGTATACCCAGTGTATTAGAAAATACTTATAGAATAGGTAGCCCTGCATATCGGTCAGAAACAGAAACTCAATATTACGACGGGCATGGCGCACATGAAAAGGGCTGTGCATTTTTCCTGTGGCTGAGCCCAGATGATAACTTACGGCCCCCGGCTCATACAGGGTATAGTATCCGCATAGTCTTAATCTGAAAGCCAGGTCAGTATCTTCATAGTAAGCAAAATATCTATTATCAAAGAGCCAGGTTTTTTCAATTGCGCTGCGCCGATAAAGAGCTGCCGAGGCCACCGGGCCAAAAACCTCACGCCGTTGATTAACCAACCCGTCAGTAACGGCCCGCCCCTTATAGTCATGCACAGTGCCGGCAGCAATGAATTCGAACCCGGCACTGTCTATTTTCGTATGATCATGTTCTTGAATTATTTTCGTAGCAATGGCCGCGAGATCTTCATTATTCTGCTCAAAGCAACGAAGAGCACTCTTTAACCATTCTTTATCAAGTACGATATCATTGTTAAGCAGGGCAATGAATTCACCACTACTCTCGCTGTACCCAATGTTATTCGCTTCTGAATATCCGCGATTAGATTCAAGGCAGATGAGATTTACTTTTTTAAATTTCTCTCTGACCATTTCAACAGATTGGTCATTTGAACCGTTATCAACCACAACAACTTCGAAAGATGAGAAAGTCTGTTTGAAAATAGAATTAAGACAGCGCTCAAGCATATCTCGCCCGTTCCAGTTCGCGATAATAATCGAAACTTTCATCGCCCTGATATCGTTCTGACAAACCTTTTGACGGCCCGGTAAACAGGGTACAAAATAAGAATCAAACCTGTTTTGAAGTTTTTACGCCGGCCGAACATCAAGTCAACGGCCATTTTCTGATAGAAACCCTTTCTTGAGGCTGATACCCCGGTTGCATCAATTTCAGCAAAGTTTATGTTAAGATATTTCCAGTTTTCTCTTTTACACTGGTTAAAAAAGATATAATCAGAAATAGTCACACCTTGGCCAACCAGGTAGGGGCCGTACTTCTCATGTAGATCTTTGCGGTAGACCAGCCCCTGGTGATGCACACGCATTGCGTCATGGTCTGCTTTAAAAAGCCAGGTGTACTTATCTCTGATGGTCACATCACAGTACACAAGCTGGTTCGGTTCTGTACAATGGGGCATGACACTTGCAAGCGCATCTTCAGAGAGAAAGCAGTCACCTGCATTGAGAAAAAAAACCCATGCATTTCTGGCCTTCTGTAACCCTTTATTCATCGCATCATAGATGCCCTCATCTGGTTCAGACCAGGCTTTGATTTTTTTATTAGTCTTCAAGGTTTTCAGATAATCAATGGTTGCGTCAGTTGAACCACCATCAATAATGAGCTGCTCATAAGCTGTAAAAGTCTGCTTCGATACTGAAGCAACTGTCTTCTGCAGTGCTTCTTTGTCATTAAAGCAGATAGTAATGATCGATAAGCCGTTCTTCACTGCTACTTATGAAATTTCAACATGGTATAACCAGCGAGACCAAAGAAAATGATATTAGCGAGGGTGCCGGCGATGATTGGGGGTAACATGCCGTTAACACCCAGAGATTTACCAAAGAACATAACAAAGAAATAGAAAATAGAGATTACCGTTGATATGCCGATACTGGCGGCCATTGCCCCTTTCTTGAGGTACGACCCTACCAGACCGCCAATTAAAATAAGAAAAAAACAAACAAAGGGAAAGCCCAGGTGCCACCAGAACTCTACTTCGTATTTCAGTGTGGGTTCGCCCCGGGCCCGTTGCCTATCAATATATTTTCTTATGGTAAAGACATTTGCTTCTTCAAGGGGAATAGATGGCTTTCTGAAATATTCACCGTCTTCAGCAAAGGGTAGCACGGTTTCATCGAATTTCTCAACCTTTTCTACTGCGCCGTTTTCAGAAAAGCTTACAATCGAAGCCTCTCTCAGTTGCCATGCCCCGGGCTTCACCTTACCTGACTTTGCTTCTATAAGTCGACCGAGTCTGCCGTTGTCGGCCAGCTCAACAACTTGCAGATGGTTAAAATTGAAACCAGCGAGATCATAAGCACCAATATGATAATAGCGATTGCCGGCTCTCACTTCAAAATTTGTGCGCCCCGACCAGAAACCAAACTGCTCACGTGAAACACCGCCAATATTGCGAAAGCGGTGTTTTATTTCAAAAGACTCATGTAACCAGGGAAATGTCAAAAACTCATTGAAGAAAAACAGACTCACCGATATGACAGCCGAAAAAGCGATAATGGGTGCAACGGTACGAACAAATGAGCGACCGGCAGCAAGTATCACCGGAATCTCCATCGATTCATTGTACATGCCCACCGTAAAAGAAACCGCGAATAGAAGTGCCGGGCCAATAACTATTGTAATAAAAAAAGGAGTTTGATAAATATAGTAGAGCACTACAAACTTAAAGGGGCCCTTGTAATTTGAAATATCGTCAACTGTGTTGAGAACTTTTGCAATGAGTGCAACGCCGACTAACAATAAGAGCGCACCGATGAAGTACTTCAAAAACTCGAAAAAAATATAGCGATCAATGATATCCACCGCTTGACAGGTTCAT
>CAZHLC010000320.1:0-5518 GCA_964532545.1 uncultured Leptospiraceae bacterium
CGTTTGACCACGCTTCTATTTGACACCCTGTCTCTTTAGCAGGCCATACCCCAATGGCCAGCCCTGTACGTACCCGCTTTGCCCCCTCACCAACGGGCTTTCTGCATGTAGGCGGGGCCCGCACCGCACTGTTTAACTTTCTTTATGCCCGTGCTCAGGGCGGGCAATTTGTACTTCGTATCGAAGACACAGACCAGGCGCGCTCAACCGAACAGAGTCTTGCCCAGCTGGTTGAATCGATGAAGTGGCTTGAACTTGAATGGGCTGAAGGGCACGATATCGGTGGCGACTATGGCCCCTATCGCCAATCAGAAAGACTCGATATTTATCAAGAGCACATAGATAAACTCATTGCTGAGAAAAAAGCCTATCGCTGTTTCTGCACTGTTGAAGAGCTTGAAGCCAAAAAAAAGCAGGCAGCAGATAACAATGAGAATTATATCTATGATAAGACCTGTGCAAATCTGTCTCAAGATGAAATAAACAGGCGCCTTGCAGCTGAAGAAGACTTTGTGGTTCGAATCAACATGCCTATCAAAGAGATTGTAGTTGAAGATATTGTACAGGGGTCAGTGAAGTTTGACACGGGTTTAATAGGTGACTATATCATTGTAAAGTCTGATGGTTTTCCTACCTATAACTTTGCTGTCTGTGTTGATGATTATCTGATGAAAATCTCACATGTAATTCGCGGGGTCGGTCATTTGAGTAATACCCCGAGACAGATAGCCATCTATGAGGCCTTTGGCTGGCCACAGCCCAGTTGGGCTCATATCAGTGAAATTGTTGGTAGCGACCGTAAAAAACTTTCAAAACGCCAGGGCGCTACGGCGATTACGGTTTTCAGAGACCTTGGCTACCCGAAAGAAGCCTTTATCAATTATATTACTCTACTGGGCTGGGCCTCGCCTGATGAAGAAGAGTTTCTCAGTCTCGAAAAGATACAGAGCACTTTCGATATAAAAAACTGCCATAAGAACCCTGCAATGTTTGATGTATTTCGCAAGCTGAATGAGGGTGAAGACCTTTCACAGAAAGCTGCTGCTGAGTTGGTTGACTTTCTTTTTGAAAAATCAAAATTAAATCACTTGTCTAACCGCCATATTCGTGACAAATCAGAGGCTCAGTTTATAAATGAAATCTTACCGTTTCTAGATGAGAAAATAGTTCCCCCAGACGAATTGAATGCCGAAAATCAGCGCCTGGCCTCCATTCTGCTCTCGCTCAGGGTTTATTTGAATAATTACAGCCAAATCAACGAGCTAATCGGTGATTTTTACCAGCAAGATGATGAGAACTTTTTCGCTGATAATGCCAAAGAAACTTTGAAAAATGACTTTACTACGTTATTGTTAAGCACTTTTCTACGTCTAATTAAAGAGATCGAAATATGGCAACCTGAGAGCATTCAAGAAGCCATAAAGGGTGCCGGCAAAGAGAGTGAGGTAAAGGGCAAGAACCTCTTTATGACATTACGTGTAGCGGCCACAGGCCAACTGCACGGAATGGACTTGCCTGTCTTCATTCATTTGCTGGGTAAAGAAAGAGTAATTCACCGTCTCGAAAAGTCGCTTACCCTGTCACAACAGGCTTAGGCTGGTTGAGATGTGAATATACCATGTTGGAAACTGCAAAAGTGACAAAAGACAAGAAAAACGCTGATACCCATATCGGTGAGCATATCTTTTGTTATTCATGGCCAGTTGAAGGTGACAACCAGCTTCTTAACGAAGGGGTCTGCTTTATCAATGTAGACCTGGCCGGGGTAACAGCAATAAGAGATTATGTTGAAGCCAAGGCCCAGAGTCTTGGTCTTGATGAAAGACAGTCTTTTGAGCTTTCGCTGATCAGCGATGAGCTGGTTGCCAATGCTGTGGTAGCAACTTCACTTAAAGAACTGTCTGAAATAGTTGTCTTCAGGTGGAAACATCACAAAGACAACTTTGGTATCAGTGTACTTGATTACGGCGGTGGTCTTGATTTACCCAGGGTTTACAAAGAGATTCCTGTGGGTGATACCCTCGAAGAGTTCATCAATGAGCTGAAAGTCTACAAAGACAAGTCTTCGGTAAAAGTTCGTAATCACGGTAAAATTATCGAGCACGCCCGTTTTGGTCGTGGTTTAAGAATTGTTAACGGCCTTGTTGACAGTCTTGGTATTAAATTTCATGCCGAGGGCGGTACAATCAGCAAAACCATCAGCAAAGAAACCATTGGCACCATCATCAGTGTAATTTATAATACCAGGTGAGTTTTGAGATTCAGCAGCGGCCTGAGTTGGTTACGAAGCTCGCCAATATTCTCAAGAAAAAGGCAATAGATTCTGATTATTGCCTGCCCTTTGATTTAGAAAAGTTACCCTATGACCCCGCTGCTCTCTACAGCGAATACAGAAATTTTACACTCGAGATCGGCAGTGGTTGGGGTGAATTTACCTTTGCCAGTGCTGAGCAAACACCAGACTCTTTGATCATCGCTCTTGAGAAAAAGAAAAAGAGGGTAATGCGCTGTATTAAGAATCTGAAGGTGCCCAATATTCGTTTTATGATTGTCGATGTAGACTGGTTCTTTGACCGCTTGTTTGTTCCCGCCTCATTTGACAAAGTAGTTATTAACTTTCCCGACCCATGGCCAAAAGAACGGCACCATAAGCACCGTTTCTTGACCCAACAGTTCGTTGCTGCCCTGACTGATGTTGTCAAACCCGGGGGGCACCTCGAATTTGGCACTGATTTCTGGCCCTATATGCAAGAGGGTATGCACAATATAGCAGCCAGTGGTTTTTGGCTCAATATCAATGGCCCCGGGGTTATTTTAAAAGAAATTGAAGCTCGCCCCAAAAGCTACTTTGAAACTCTGAAAAAGTCTGAAGGTGAAAATGTTTATTTCTGCCAGTTTAAAAAGAAGTAGCCTCTGGCTTCTTGCTTTTCTACCATTGGTAGGTCTGAGCGCAGACTACGCCTACTCAGACAAGTATGGCTTTTCATTTTATGTGCCAGCAACCTATAAGAAGGTACAGGTCAGCAATGACTATGGGCCTTTTCTGCAGTATACCCACCCCGAAGCAAAGCTGTTTGTGCACTTCTGGGCCCGCTCTCGCCCCTCAAACAGTGATATGGCTTTTCTAAAAAGAGCCTATGAGAATGATTTTATGCAGCCATTTATTACCAGAAAACTGGCCAAAGAAAAACTTCGCAAAGTTGAAAACCGGGCTTTTCTGTTCAGCTATTCAGTAGAAATATTAGAAAGACCTTATGAAGCAGAGATCTATTACATTGTTGAAAAACGTCGTTTTTATATCATGGGCTTTTACTTTCCCAAAGGTGCAAAAGGTAAAATTAAAAAAGATCTTGAACTGGTTCTTTATTCGCTGCTCTATGTCAGATAGTTTAATCGGTTGAGCGTGCCAATACGATGGTGGGCTGCTTCTCTTTAACTGTGATTTCACCCAGATCTTTTTCTTCAACAACAGAGCTGCCCTGGTAATAAGAAAGGGTTGCATTGTATTTGCCTGGCTTTAAAATTAATTGGCCAGCCTGAAATGAAGCGGGCAGCGTATGCCAACAGCGCAGGTCTGGTTTCTCTGCACTGAATGTGGCTACACCTACAGCTGCACCGGCAGCAAAACCAATCAGTGCTGCTACACCGCCGCCAGCCTTGAGTTTTTTTGCGGTACGTTCTGCAACCTGCTGGGCTACGATGGTGGCTACAACCTTTATGGCAATACGTTTGACCATTTTGCTGCGCATGCTGGCATATTGGTCTTCGAAGTTTTTAACCATGGTGTCTTCGACATTGTTTAATAGAGCTGAGCTGACCTTGTATTCTTTGCCTGCCTCATCAGTAACTTTGAGTAAGGCGCGGTTCACTGAAGAGCGGCGGCGTTTATATTTCGGTATGGGATGTTGTGCTGTGGCCAGCAGGGCCATGGCTGTTGCAATGGTCACCCCGGTAGCATTCTGGCTTAAAATCGCCACTCGAATAGCAGCATGCAGTGTGACCCGCATACCTTTTTCATCGAGCAGGCGCCCCCTTGATACCTTGATGGGGGCCTTACCTGCCTGATAAATCATCACCAGGTCTGAATGTTCACTGGCAGCCCTCACAACTGCATTTTTAGGGGCGTACCGACGATATTTTGCACGATATGTCTTATAGTCATCGTTATAGCCGAGCAACAAAGCTGTCTGCATAAGGCGTCTGGCAATGATGGGTATGCCCGGCTTAATTCTCTCTATTTGTTTAAGTTCTACATAGGCAAATTCGAGCTCATCAGCTGCGGTAGCTGCAACCGCTGCAAGATACTTGGCCATAAGGTTCATTTTGTATTTGCGGCCTGTTTTCTTTTTTATTGCATTAAGTTTGTAGGTTACTTTTTTAAATTCTACCATGGCAGAATCATATTTGCCCTGTTTCATAAAGTTGATACCAAGTATCATGTTAACCAGAACCCGCTCATAGTCTTCACCACGGTAGGGTTTGCCCCGCTCATTGGTGAAATATGAGGCGGCTTCACCGCTGATGCTTTTAGCCATGTTATCTGCTTTTTTATCTGCCAGCAGAAGAATCTTGTTACTTGAATCAAACTGCTCAGCTGCGTGTAGAAGCATACCAGCCTCCATCATGAACAGAAGCTGGTCTTCATTCTCATTGTTAACGTGAGTAATCAATGCCTTTGATGCGGCATAGGGGTCTCTTGTTTTATAGTAAGCATTTTCAGCCTCGCGAATCAAGACTGTATATTTAGGTTTTGAGCAGCCCCACAGAAAGAGGCCGCAGATAATCAATGCGCAGGCTTTTTTCACTACCAGGTAATTTTGTCTTCTTTGCTCGACTTAAGAAACTGTTGTTGTTCTTGCCAGACAATTTCAGTGGTTGATAACCTGGTAAGCTTGAGGGTAACCACAAGATACTGAACCCGGTTACCATCAACAGAGCGCACGTTGTCAGTCACATCGCCGCTCAATAGATAATTAGGTGATTTAAGATTACCGGCGCTGATAGCAGCATCAGCATCAATAACGCCAGTCTGGCCCATTTCAATTTCTTTTAAGGCTGCTGAGCGGTCGGCCCGGTTGATAAACTTTATACGTCGCCTTATGAGGCTGGTGGTGAGTTCATTGGCCAGAAGTTTCGTGTCGATATGCTCACTGGTGCGATTACGAATACGGGCCACATCAAGAAAGGCCGCCTGCTTTTTATTTTTTAGCTCTTGGTAAAGGCCGGCTACCATTTTATCAACGGTAAGCTTGATCTCTTTGGGCCCCCATTCTCTAGAGCCCTCAGCTTTGCTTGCATCTAAATACTTTGTGGTGGTGCCGCACTGTAGAATTAGCGCGCTGAAAAGTATAATTAGAGAGAAACGTATGGTTTGCATAATTTCTGCCTCATATCTGACTCTGGGTCTGTCAATCATATTACCTTAGACGTTACATTCTAACTAGACAGGTGACACTTTAATCAAAAAATGCTCTATGAGCTATAAGTTTTTTGATTTTAAGGTAACTGATGTAGAAAA
>CAZHLC010000321.1:0-5509 GCA_964532545.1 uncultured Leptospiraceae bacterium
GGCTATGAAACCGCCCGGGTTGAGTGGCCACTTGAGATTCTAATCAATGCTGATACTATGATTGAAACAAGTTACCGTACACCTACCGTGGTTTTGACAATGGCTGCGAAAAAGGTCGATACCGACACCACCAAAAAAGAAGAAGAGAAAAAAATCATAACTGATACAACCAAGAAAGAAGAAGAAAAAAAAGTAATTACTGATACTACTAAAAAAGAAGAAGAGAAGAAGGTAATCACCGACACCGGTAAAAAAGAAGTTAGTTCAGCCAGTACCACTGTTTTCTTTGCTAAAGATCAACACAGTCTGGGGGCGTCTCAGATTAATCTGCTGAAAAAATACGTAGCAGCTCATAAAGGTACTCTTGGTTCATCGCTGATCAAGGTTGATGGCCATGCCGATACCGATGGTGGCTACAAATACAATGTACTATTATCAAGAAAGCGGGCCCTGGCAGTTAAGGCCTACATGGTAAAACTCGGTATACCCAGGGCCCAGATTCAACCTGACTGGCATTCGTATTCTAAGCCCGCAGTAAAAGGCAAAACCGAAAAGGCTAAAACCAGAAATCGCCGGGTCGAACTTTCTATCGTTAAAAGAAAATGAAAGAAATCAAACTCGACGGCTATGCCCTGGTCAGCCAGCACATAGTCATGACAGAGCACCTCAATGCCAATCATCATATCTTTGGTGGGCAGCTGCTGGCCTGGTTAGACAAAGACCTCTATGTTTTTATCAGTACCAAAATGCGCTATAAACGCCTGGTTACTCTTGGTATGAATAACGTACGGTTTCGCAAACCTGCCCATCTGGGTGAAATTATTCAGATTTACGGCCAGATTAAACAGGTAAAGCGCTCAAGCGTAACCGCCAATGGAAAGGCCGTAGCCTTTGACCCCGAAAGCCTGGCAACCCGTGAAATTATCGAATGCGAGATCACCTTTGTCGCTCTTGATGAAAAAGGCAGACCCAGTAGAATTTTCGAACAGCCCTGATTAGAAAGTAAAATTTCTTCTTATTTCAACATTAAGCAGCTTGAACTCTCTCACCAGCTGCTTATTCTCAGGTATACCCAAACGTCTATTAAATTTGCGTACGCCGCGAAAAGATGAATAGATCTGCCCGATATAAAAGCCCGTACCAAGGGTTGTAAAGATACCGGCCTGCACAATACGTTCGTTGATAAAACCATCAGCAGCCAGTAGGCCAGCCCCGCTAACCAGTAGAAACGAAACCAGGGCATTATCATATTGAGAAAGATAGAGATGCCCCGCCCCGGGAAAAATTGCTGACCAGAAGATCGCCCAGCTGCTGCTTTTATATGACAAATGTTCGGCCTTATCGAGCACCTTGATAGAGCGTTTAAAAAAGTCTTTATACACTTCTTTATCATCACCCTTGAGTTTTTTCTGCTCTGCAATGGCCAGATTCTTTGCGTCGGTAAACTTATTCAACTGTGCAGAGCTCAAGATCTGGTAAATTCGATAGTCAAGGGGTTTCACTACACTCTGTTTCTTGCCTGCAAGCTCGGCAAATAGACGTTGTGAATTAATAAACTCATTGTTTTCATAATAGGTCAGTGCGAGAAAGTTACGGGCGTAAAAAGGCAGCTGGGGCTCTTTAACACTGTCAACAGTTAAAGGAACCAGATAGTCTTTAGCCGGTTCATAGCGACCGCCAAGGTAATACATACGGCCGATCTGAAGATAGACCCAGTTCTTTTTATCATATTGGGGAAAATAAAACAATACCCGCTTATATTCACTGATGGCGCGGTAGTAATCGCCATCATCGGCCAGAGCATCTGCGTATTTGAGAAAAGTCTGGGGCTTACTGAAATCTGGTCCCTGGGCCGAGAGTGCAGAAAATAAACACAGGGTAACTAATAAATACTTAAACACTAATAATCAATGGGTGGGTCAATGCGAGACTCTGTTTGACCTGTATGGCAGCGAATCAGGCGATCTGCCCCCATCAGAGAGCCTTTAAACATACCATAGCGATCAATGGCCACAGCAGTATATCTTGAGCAGGTTGTATAATAGTAACAGGTCGCCCCATCAAGGGTGCTGATATATTTTTGATAAAAACCAAACAGCAATGCACTGACGCCTGCCAGCTTAACAGGCCGGGCTCGGGTATGTACATGTCTGCCTGCTTCACGGGTCACCGGGTGCCTGCTGCTGATACTCCAGGGTCGTTCAGCAAATGCTGAACCGACAAATAAAAAGAAGAGTATAAGGGCGATTGATTTCAAATTATTCTTTCTTGGGCCCGCTGAAGGGCACATAGATGGTTAACTCGAAATAACCGAAGCCTGACGTACGGTACTGATACTCAAAGCCGGGTCTGAATTGATTCACTCGATCACCTGAGAGCGGGTTTATTCTCCAGAAGTTCCATTGGTAGCCAAAACCAAGGTGAAGATATTTTATTAAAGCGATATCTACCCCACCATTGATGATATACTCTTCATTGTTCGACTCTTTATCGTTAAAGACCCGGGCCAGGTGTGAATAAAACGGATAGTAAAAATGACCACGCAGGCGCAGGCGGTCACTGGTAAACGGAACGTGCATATAAACCCTGGCTGCAAGCATCACATTGGCAATCGTGTTATCATTGGTATTGCCCTGATGTTTGACTGGGTCACCATAATCACTGTAGCGTGCTATGCGCAGGCTGGGGCCGAGCGAGGTGTCGAACAATGAGAAACTGCTGCCAAAGTTTAACAGCCAGTTAACCGGTGTTAAATGAAAAAAGTTGTTAAAGTAAAACAAAGTAGCCACTGAGCCTTTCGAACCAGCAGCCCTGATGAGGTCATTACTTACATCATCACCCGCAGCATTCTGCGCATTTTCTGATGCGGTGGTGAGCAGTGTTTCAGGTGACAGGTCTGAAAGAGTCACGGTTTTTTCAGCGCCCACTACCCCGTTTTGAATTGATTTATATGAATAGAATGACGGGGGCTCACATTCCCATTCTGAATTGGCCGTGCCCGGGCCACAGTAAAAGCTACCACCTATTTCAAGATCAACAAAGAAGCCCTTATTTGAGCGGTAGTAATTAAAACCCACGTCATTGGCCGGGGCAAAGAAACCATCTTTTTCTTTGCCCATACGCACTGCAACTTCCCAGCTTGCCATAGCATAGGGAAAAGGCAGTGAATACTCGCGTGATTCAAGAGTTGATGAATTATTATAGGTACTGGTGAAGTCATACAGACCAAAACCAAGTTTGACCGCGACGTGCCCGTTCCAGGGTCTGGGTTCTTTTTTCTTTTTCTGTCTTGCTTTCAGGTTATCGAGGGTATGAATATTTTCAACCTCGTTCTGTGCGTAGACAGAAAAGCTGAATAGAACCAGCAGAAGTAAATATGTAACTCTAGTTATCATAAATCAGTACGTTAGAATGCATGGTCACCGAAGTCAGACTATCATAGCTGTATACCAGTTCGATGACGATAGAGTTGGTTCCTGCAGAAAGATTAATAGAGGCATTACCCTCTAAAGAATCACCATTTTTATTGATGGTAGCAGCGGTAGTATAGCCGCTGAGAGCTTGACCATTTTTTATCTGTGTTATTTCAGAGTCAGTAATGGCCCGGTTTATGGTCAAGAGCTTGCCACTGCTTACAGTGAACTTGCTGTTATCAAAAGACTTAAAAATTGAGCTGAATACCTCGGTAGAGTAAACATCACTCCAGCTGAGCTTAAAAGTACCGTCAAGCTGGGGCTCAGGGCCGGTCAATACGACTCTGAAATTGCCGTCATCAAATATTCTATCAGTGGGATTGCTATGGGTTTCAAACTCGTCATTGTTAAAACATGACACAACCAGCATCAAGGCCAGCAGCGAGAAACCTATTCGGCTCAAGACTACCATGTGGGCCTCATATTTCCCATGATAAATTTTTGAATGGGTGAATACTGCCTTACATATCTGAACTTCGGAAAGAATTTCTTATGAACAATATCGAGAACTTCATCAGCGCGTTCACGGTCTTCAAAAGCTTCCCAGACTGAGAAGGCCCAGGTGGCGACACCAAGAACATATAGAGTACGTGATACTCTTCTGTGATCGCGTAAAACTTTATAGCGACGCTCGGCATCGGTATTGTTGGTAGCATCTTGATAACTTTTACGGGCCTGATCAATTTTCTGATTACGGTAGTAGCCATAGCCCAGAGAGCCATAGGTCAGAATGCCAAAGGTTGCGCCCGCAAAGTAATTGCGGTTAAACATCTGGCCCCAGCCAGAGATAAAAAGAGAACGAATGCAGGCTGCTTCTGCAGTTTTCATAATCTCAGTGGCAAAGAAATCGAGGTCAAGAAACTGCACGGTTACCTCAACGTCTGCGATGGCAACCTCATAGGGTCTAAAGTTCAAATCATGCTCATAGTCGACTGAAATAAGATTTTCACGGTCGATGATACGTGCATGTACTTCTTCTGCCACTGAAGAGTCTACAAACTCACCGTCTTTACTGGCCGAGAGCATATGCCTGAAGGTCGAGGTTACCCGCACCATGGCCTTTTTGCGGGCATCGATAATGGCATTACGCAGGGCAATTTCTTTTGATAAACCCTTACCGATACCATCAGTAATTCTGATGGTTTTCTTGGTCGAATAATATTCGGCATCGATAGAAACATCGATTTCACGAATGGGCTGGGCCCAGAGAGTTGAAACGAACAACAGAGTAAAAATTGTAACAAATGCTTTCATAATTAATAAAGAGGAATCTGCACAAGAATCAGATCGAGTTTAAACCCCCTTTCAGTTTTTGGTTCATACACTGGCCGATAGTCTTCGAGGCGATAAGCCCGCCGCAGGCTCTCAAGACCCTGCCTGCCCAGGTAGCGTGAGGTGATCGATTCAGATACGTTAAAGCTCCATAGTATCATGGCAGGTATCTGGTAGTTCACTGTGGCCTTATCAATCTCAGAAGTGGTAAACTGGGTCTGCAGCGAGTACGCGAACATGCTGTAAAAAGCAAAGAATGATGTGGTAAAAAGCAGGCCGGTAGTATATTGCCGGTTATAGTACTGGCCCCAGCCAGGAAAGGCCATCGAACGCAGAGCCGCACCCTTGATAGTTTTATTATAATCTTCAACGAACATGGGAATATCAAGGTACTCAAGAGTAAAGTCTGCCGTGATATCGGTAATCAACAGGCGACCATGTTTTTTTGAGCGGTGAATTTTAAACTTATAGTCGACCACCCGCAAATCGACCACCTGCAGATGTGACTCTTTTTTGATCCATACTTCGTTAAGCACAGAGTCTTGAGATTCTGAATAGCCCTTCAGCTTGCCCTGCCCCTGTGAAACAGCCCGCTGGGTTGCATATTCAACAGCCGAGTTAAAAGACTCAACCGGGTCGTTCTTGGCACTCTCACCCATCTGCTCAACCCTTACAGTGAAGGTGTTGGTATATTCACCGCCAAAGAGCTGCGAGGGCAGCAGTAAAATTAATAGAACGAAATATTTTTTCTTCATAGTCATTAA
>CAZHLC010000322.1:0-5501 GCA_964532545.1 uncultured Leptospiraceae bacterium
AGCCTCGACCGAAGATAAAACCACAGATACCGCCTGCCAGCATCATAACCGCATTCCAGGCATCGCCCAGGGCTTCGAGGTTAATATATGGGTCTCGGGCCGGTAGGCCTGCCTCTTCGGCATACTTCTCATTGACCGCCTCATCCATACCGGTCATGCCCTGCTTTTCTTCGCCGTTGTGCACCTTTGCCAGCGCAACACTCTTTATTTCTTTTGTCGTTGAATTAGCTTCGATGATTGTAGCTGAACCGAACATTAGGCCTGTCGCCAGAAGTAGCATGCCCATCTTCTCAGCAACGACTCTGAGAGAGACAAGAATATCTTTGCGATGTATATTCACATAGTGAATCAGCCAGCCGGTAAGAAACATCTCACCAATGGCTATGGGCAATTGTGTTGGCACGTAGGCTGTATAAATTGCCAATAAATATCCCGAAAAAGAATAATTAGCCTGTGCGCTGGTTGAGAGCACAGCACTGAGACTGAGGCCCGCAAAAGCATAGGTCATTATATTGCCGATCAGCCCACCTAGACCAGCTGCTACCAGCAGCGGCATGTTCAGTCTACGCGCCACTTTAAAGGCCAGCCAGCCCAAGAAGGCACCACCCACGCCAAGAGTGATTACATTGGCGCCCCAGGTTGAAAACCCGCCATGGGCGAAGAAAGCCGCCTGTAAAAGTAGAGAAAGGCCGGTAAGGGCAATGCCCACCCAGGGGCCAAATATGATACCCACCAGCGGGGCCCCACAGGGGTGCGAAGTCGTACCAGTAAATGCCGGTATGGGTATGAGTGAGAGAAAAAAGATAAAGGCCCCAGCCATACCAAGCAATGGCCTTTTCTCTGGATTCTCTTCTACAAAACTCTTCATTTTCTTCGCACCGTAGGCCACTAGACCTACTGATACAGCAGTATAGGCTGCAGCCGGTGCGCCAGTGATGATACCTTCAGAAATATGCATAAATATGACTTATTGGGTGCCTGCTCTAGAAACAGGCAAACCTTGGTCAAAAAGACAGGTAGTAAATAAGAATATTCTTATTTGATATTGAGACTCAAACAACCATGCAGGCTGCGACGGTATTGTTGGTACTTTCATCAACCAGAATGAAGCTGCCGGTGGCACGGTTGCGGTGGTACTTGTCGACAAACAGCGGCACCGTTGAACGAATACGAATGCGGGCGATGTCGTTCATGGTGATGTTTTTATCGTCTTCAAGGCGGTCAAGGGTGTTGATATCGAGTTTATAGACAACTTCTTTGATGATGCAGCGGGCATCGCGGCTGGTGTGTTTCAGGGCATACTTGCCGTTGGGCACCATGGGCGTTTCGCTCAGCCAGCACATCATGGCATTCACATCTTGGGTAGATTCTGGCACGTTGTCGGGGCTGACAATCATGTCTCCCCGGCTGATGTCGAAATCATCTTCAAGGCGCAGAGTCACCGACATGGGTGCGAAGGCCTCGTCGATCTCACCTTTAAAGGTATCAATGGCGGCAATTTTTGAGTTAAACCCCGAGGGCAGAATCATCACCTTGTCGCCTTTTTTAAAGATGCCGCCGGCCACCCGGCCCGCATAACCACGGTAATCGTGGTGCTCGGTAGTTTGCGGCCGTATGACGTACTGAATAGGAAAGCGCCTATCAATATGGTTATGGTCAGAACCGATATGAATGGTCTCAAGAGTGTGCAGCAAAGTGCCGCCGTTATACCACTTCATGTTTTCGCTCTGGTTCACCACGTTGTCGCCCATGAGGGCACTCAGTGGTATAAAACGAATGTCTTTGGTCTGCAGCTTCGCGCTGAAGTTTTCAAGATCATTTTTCAGTTTTTCATAGACTTCTTCTGAGAAGTCGACGAGATCCATCTTGTTGATACAATAGATGATGTGCGGTATGCCCAGCATTGAGGCGATGTAAGAATGGCGGTAGGTCTGCTCAACAATGCCATGGCGGGCATCGACCAGAATGATGGCCAGGTTAGCGGTTGAGGCCCCGGTGATCATGTTGCGCGTGTATTGAATATGGCCGGGAGTGTCGGCGATGATAAATTTGCGTTTCGGGCTGGCAAAGTAGCGATAAGCTACGTCAATGGTAATACCCTGTTCACGCTCAGCCCGCAGACCGTCGGTCAGCAGAGCCAGGTCAACCTGCTCAGAGCCACGACGGCGGCTGGTTTCTTCAATTGACTGCATTTGATCTTCGAAGATTGATTTGCTGTCGTATAATAGTCGGCCAATCAGGGTGCTTTTGCCATCATCAACGCTGCCCGCAGTGGTGAAGCGTAGAAGATCCATCTTTAGATAGGTCTGGGTATTCATGAGTATTTCTTAGAAGTAGCCTTGTTTTTTACGATCTTCCATGGCGGCTTCTGAACGTTTATCGTCGGCCCGGCCACCTCGCTCTGTAATGCGCGATGCAGACACTTCTTCTATGATCTCTTCAAGAGTACTTGCATTTGAGACAAACGCCCCGGTACAGGTGGCGTCGCCAATGGTTCTAAAGCGCACCGTCATATCTGAGACTGGTTCACTATCACGGGTCTGTATGAAGTCGGTTTTTCCTAAAATCATACCGTCGCGCTTAAAAACGGGGCGTGAATGAGCAAAGTATAAAGAGGGAATGTCAATCTCTTCTAACAGAATGTATTGCCATACATCCATCTCTGTCCAGTTAGAGATGGGAAATACCCGAAAGTGTTCACCCACATTTTTGCGACCGTTGAATATGTTCCAAAGTTCTGGTCGCTGGTTTTTAGGATCCCACTGCCCGAAATCATCGCGGTGTGAGAAAAAACGCTCTTTGGCCCGGGCCTTTTCTTCATCGCGGCGGGCCCCGCCAATAGCGGCATCGAATTTATGTTCTTCAATGGCATCAAGCAGCGTGGTGGTCTGCAGCGAATTGCGGCTGGCATTATAGCCGGTTTCTTCAACCACACGGCCCTTATCTATCGATTCTTGCACAGAGGCCACAATCAGCCTGGTACCGGTTTCTTGCATCAGGCGGTCGCGAAATTCGATGGTTTCAGGAAAGTTATGGCCCGTATCGACATGCATAAGGGCAAAGGGAACCTTAGCCGGTGCAAAGGCCTTGCGGGCCAGGTGAAAACAGACTATCGAGTCTTTGCCACCCGAAAACAGCAGTATGGGGTTCTCAAATTGAGAGGCAACCTCACGTATAATGTAGATACCCTCAGCTTCAAGTTCGCGTAGATGAGTCAGGTTATAGTTCATAGATCTAATGGGCCTTTCAGAGCCAAAAATCAACTTGAGCCTGCCAAAATCAGGTTTCGAGACCCCACGTCAATTTCAATGGTGCCCCGCTTACAGCTGCAGGTTGCGCTTTTCTAGCTGTGCTAAATACTCAATTTCTTTAGCTAGCAATATGTTTTTAGCTTCGATTTTCTGCCACTTTTTTAGAAGATCGTGACTGATCCAGTACCAGCGGTGCTCAAGATTGGTCACATCTGGTATGAAACCATCTTTTCTGATATACCATAAACCCCTGAATATCATAAAAAGAATAAATCTTGAGCGGGTCTTGTAGCTCGTTTTGATGTGGTTTATTTCATAATCGAAACTGGCAAAGAATGTCATAGCGCTCGAGAAAAATTCGCTCAACTGATCAAATAGGGGTTGCACCACTTCTGACTGCTCATGCCAGAGAATCTCTTTGTTGGCCTGCCAAATGAGGCCCTCGGTGGCGGCTGATGGCTTTTCAATTTTCAGCAATTCGCTGGCCCTGTGTAATTTCTCAAAGGCACCGATGATCAGGGGGTGCCTTTTACGCTCGATGAGCAGAGTTTTAAAAGAGTCAAAATTCATCTGGCTATAGGCCAAATGCACCCAGCCGATTTCTTCAAATATGGTGTTATTGATGTACCTGATTATTTGAAAGTCATTTTCAAGGCTCAGACTCTTTTTTTCGCCCAAGACAAAAGTCTCAACATCTGCGGGCTGCCAGTCAAACATTTGTAGTCTTTCGCCGATGTGAAAAGAAGCAAAGGCAGCCATGCCCGCCCATTTGTACATTTCGGGTTCATTCTGATACAGTTGGGCATAGTATGTGGTAATGGTACGGTTGCGTTTAATTACTTCAGTTTCGGGGGGAAGGTTAAACGTGTAATTCAGGTTCACTGCTCAGCCGCTAGACCTCAATCACCATCTTATCGCGGGCTAATTCACAGTCTTTATAGCGCGCCTGGCAGATCTTTTCTTGTTTGCGCAGAAACTCATCGTCATGGTCGGGGTCGTGGTGGGTCATCACCAGGCGTTTCACCCCGGCCCGTTCAGCCACCTCAATGGCCTGGTCAAAGCTGCTGTGGCCCCAACCCTTATATTTTTCCAGCTCTTCGGTGGTATACTGGGCCTCGTGTATCAGCAAATCGGCGCCCTTGCAGAGCTCAACCACCCGCTCATCAACCTGATCACCGTGTTCAATGTCAGTAACGAAGACCACAACCTTGCCCTTGTTTTCGAGTCTTATGCTGTAGGCATCACCCGGGTGGCGGTGAGGCCTGGCGCTGATCATGGTGCTGCTGGTCTTACTCTGGTCTTCATAGAGGGCGGTTTCACGGTTATCTAAAATAAAAACAAAGTCGGCCCCCATGCCATCGAGAGGTACAGGAAAGTACGTCGACTGCATCTGGGTTGAGAAGATACCCTTCAAGTCGGTGACCTCACGCCCCTTGCCCATGGCCAGAATCTTGATGGTCTGTTTGGGGTCATAGGCCGGCCCAAAAAACGGAAAGCCCTGTATATGATCCCAGTGAAAGTGGGTGAAACCAATGAAGATCTCTTCTTGGCTGCGCCCCTGGGCATAAAAGTCTTTTCCAAGGCGCCGAATGCCGGTGCCGGCATCGATAATGGCAATATTACCAGTGTCGGTATTTTCAATTTGCAGGCAGGTGGTATCACCACCAAACTCTTTGTAATCTGCGCCGGTTACAGGTATTGAGCCACGGGTGCCATACATGGTTATCTTCATCGGCGCAGGTTTGTGTTTGGCAGCGGCAGGTTCAAGGGGTTTTTATAGGCAATTTTAGAGTTGTAACCTAAACCTATTCACAGAAAACGTAAAATCAATGAATATCGGTATTGGCATATCTCTGAACCCAGACGCCCGCCTGGCGGCCATCGAAGCTGTCACCCAGGCCAGTGAGGCCGTTACCACACCCACATTGGCTCTGGTGTTCGGCTCAATTCACCTGCAACAAGAAAAAGTCTATGCCGGCCTCGGCGAAGCTGGTCTCGATGACTCAATAGTGATCGGTGGCTCATCGTATGCCGAGATCTCACCAGCCGGGGTTACCCGGCAGTCAGTCTCTGTTCTGCTGGTAGAATTACCGGGCGCCTCTCTTAAAACAGTGTCTGTGCCCCTGGCAGAAGAGCCGGCACAACTGAACAAGGCCCTGCTCGCGTCGCTTCAGGGTTGGCAGCCATCTGAAGATAACCTCAATCTTGGCCTCATGCTTAGTTCAATGAACGCCTGGCGAGCTAACGAGA
>CAZHLC010000323.1:0-5496 GCA_964532545.1 uncultured Leptospiraceae bacterium
CATAATAACCAGAAAGAGTGCCAGTGATTTACCCAGAAAAACATTGTGGCCGGGCACCCCTGCCAGGCGGTACAGTCGGTTGGCCTGCCACTCCCATTCATACTCGGCTGAGGCAACCAGTACGAACAGTGTGCCAATAAGGTGTACCAGCCAGAGAATGGCCACTGACACCTTGAAATCAAGTGAGCCCGCTGGCAGACTGAAACGCACCAGGGCATAGAGCCCCAGTGACACAATGACTGCGACAAAGAAGAAGCCAGTGCGCAGAAAGAACAAGCGCAGGTCTTTTAACAATATAACCAGCATCAGGCAAGCTCTCTCTGCAGGCCGCCCAGGGTTCTTTTTTCTGGCTGGTTTAAAGCTGCCCCCTTGACCAACCAGGTCTGGCTGGTCAACTCTAGAGCGCGTTTGATATCATGATCAATCAACACCAGGGTTTCAATCTGCCAGCTGCGGCCGCCCTGCTTGATCAACTCAAACAGAAGCTGCTGGCCCTGCAGATCGAGCCCATTAAAAGGCTCATCAAGAAAAACGATTTCTGGTTTGAGGCAGAGCAGGCTGGCAATGTGTAAGCGCTGCATCATGCCGGTTGAAAAGGCTTCAACCTTTTTCTCTCTGGCCTGCCCCAGACCGCAATCATCAAGGGCAGCTATAATCTGCTCTCGCCCGGCTTTTCTCTGATAAAGCCCCAGCAAAAACTCAAGATTCTCTACAGCATTCAGACTGGGGTAAAGCATGGGGCTGTCGTTAAAAAAACTGAAAACGGTTTTTGTTTTGTTTACCTCTATTTTGCCTTCGTTTGGCCGATAGATTTGAGTGAGCAGGCGAAGAAGTGTAGTTTTACCAGCGCCGTTGGGGCCCACAATCGAAATGAAATCACCAGACCCTGCTTCACCGGTGGCACCTCTGATGGCCCAGCGATGCTGAAACTGCTTGCCAAGATTTTCAAAAACGAGATTCATTTCTGCAGAAAATTTTCAAGCTGCAGAATTCTCTTTTTGATTTCATCAATTCGTTTCTCTTTGTAACCCTGTGAAACTTCTGCCAGGTTTACACTCTGCAATTCGACCTCGAGGCGGTCTTTTTCTCGCTGGCGCAGACGCTGCAGCCAGGCAGGGTTGCGCGCCAGGTATAACACAAAGCCCCCCAGTATCAGCACGGTGAAGGCCAGAATAGCAAACTTTTCAAGATAGGTGAGAGAAAAGGTAACTACAGTATCTGCAGTAGCTTCGAGAGCCGTACCGCCTGAGAGTTTCAGGGTCAGCGGCTTCAGCGTAACCGGCAGTGAAATCACCTGGCGCTTCAGTTCGTTGACCGTCTGCCTCTGCGGGCGCCAATCTGCAAACTCTTTGAGGCTGATGCTGACATCGGCAGGCTCAAGAAACAGCTGGGTTGGTTCTTTCTCGGTATAGTAATCTTTTAAAATGACTTCTGCCTGTTTGCCTGGGTAGGGCAGCACGTATTCGACCCGGTAGATTTTTCCGCCGGGTTTAACTGGGTGATTGAGCAGACTGAAACCCGGCTTGCTGGCCGATTGCTGCACCCCCAGCTTCAACCACTGAATATTCGAACCGCCCCCGCCTACCGACACCGAGGCCTGCAGCTGGGTGGCCCCTTCGGGCACAGAAACATAGACCCCGCCTTCAGACTCTGAGAAAGTATAACGGCTGTCATTACTGAAATTGTACAGGGCAAAAACTTTCAGACCCGAGGTGAAATAACGAATATCGTACAGAGTTTTGTATTGAACATAGCGGGGGTTCGCGCTGATATCATAAACCAGCAGTTCGGCAGAACGAATGTTTCCCCCCACTGGTGGAAAAACCTTGTTATAGTTCACCCCGCGGTAAAAGGCCTGCACCATATAGGGTGCTTGAGAATTCTCGAGACCTTTAAAGCTGATTTGGGGGCCGGCATTTTTCAGAGTTTTAATGACATTCATACCACCCTGCAGATGCACCAGGCGAATCTCTTCAACCCGGCCCGGCCGGTTGGTACTGCCGTTTTTAATATTTACCCTGATTTCAATCGCCCACAAAGATGAGCCTAATAAGAACAAAAGTATACTACGCCTCATGTTTCTTTATCTGCTCTTCACAGACGGCCCACTCACCCAGCAATTCTGCCTTGAGGGCTTCGAAGTCATCTTTATCAAGCTTACCAATACGAAATTCTAAATCAAGATCACGCAACGAAAGTTTAATACTTTCACGCCGGTCTAACCAGTTTTCAAGGGTCTCAGGGGTAGCCGACCCCGGCCATGGGCTGACCCGCTCGCCCTTAATCAGGGGGTGAATAGCCAGCAGGCCCGTAACCAGGCAGAGTAAACCAACAATAAGATATATCATTTCGACTCGTAGAGATCCCACCCTGCATCGAAGATAGCAAGACTTTTGGGGTTGGGTGACTTACCACGGTAAACCAGGGCGGTACCCAGGGGTGACAGGAAATAGAGATTCTGTGCCTTATCAACATGAATCTGCCTGGCCCAGAAGGGTAACTCTTTAGATTTTTTATCTGCGAAAGAGATGACCTTGCTGCCCCCCATATAAAAATATCGTTCTTTATTCACGAAGGCGGCTTCTAACCACTTCTTTATTTTGAAGCTGTTTAAAACTTTATTGTACGTATTACCGTCATGAATAACAAATTTGCGGTTACCCGCACCACCCACGATCATACCGGGGTGCTCACTGCCTGCAAAGAAAAAGAGTTTATAGTACGAAGGCAGCCGACTTAACAGTTTCAGCTTCTGGTCGGCCAGATTGTAGAACTTGTAAGTGCCACCCACCCCATAAGTAAGGTAAGGAATATTCTGCGGAGAAAAATAAAAATAGGCCCAGGCCGGCAGCTTGCTGAGCGGCTTATCAGGAAACCTCTTCAGATAAGGGTATGTATCTTTCTGATTGGCCACATCATATGAGCCAACCTTACCCTTCTTCATATAAAGCAGCTGGCCCTTGTCTGAAATTGCCGGTTCGTTTTCGCAGCTTGAAGTCAGGGGCAGCTTCTTCAGCTGTTCGTCGCTGGTATTCCATACGGTGAGTTCGCACTCGTCGGCTAACCGCCTGGTCAACAGCACATATTTGCCTGCCGGTGATATTTTAACCTGATCAACCCGGTTCTGCAGCTCTTCTTCATAGTCATCATCTTCACTGATATGTTTTACGTGCAGAAAATAGCGGGGCTTTTTGTTTTCTTCTTTCAGCTTGCGAATTAACAGCAGCCAGTCGAGATCAGTAGAAACGGTCAGCAGATAAAAAGAATCATCGCGGTCATAAACAAAAAAATCATCATCAAGCGAGGTTTCATAGGCTTTCTGGTAATGTAAAAGGGCCAGCTCGCTGTTTTCGGCTTTCAGGGCCTCACGGGCCTGTTGCAGGTAATCTTCGGGCTTTGGGCCGCAGAAACTGACAGCAAACAGCAGCAGCAACCAGGCCAGTCGTCTCATTCGCTCAAGAACCACTCTCTGACGGAAAGGGCAAGGCGATGGTGCCGGTACGGGCCAGGCTTTCAATACCAAACTCATTCATGGCCAGAATAAATGCTTTCACTTTTCTGGGTATACCCACCATCTCAACCATAACGGTTTTTTCAGTCATGTCAACGATGGTACCCTTGAAGGCTTCAACCAGGTTGGTAATCTCACCCCTGGTTTTTCGGTTCACCTTTACGGTAATGAGCAGCAGCTCGCGTTTAAGCGCTTCAGCATAGGTAAGGTTCTCAATGCTGATTACATCAACCAGCTTATAGAGCTGCTTCTGAATCTGCGCCACCATTTTATCGTCTTCGTCAACCACCAGGGTGATGACCGATTGGCTTTTATCTTGTGTTACGCCCACAGACAGCGAGTCGATGTTATAACCACGGCGGGTAAACAGCCCTGAAACATGGCTGAGCACACCCGAACTATTATTTACCAGTACTGAGAGTAATTGTTTCACTTGTTGGGAATTATCTTAACAGGTTTACCTGCTTCTTTTTTTTCATCAAAGTCGATCATGCTTGAATACTTCTGCCCAGAGGCTATCATGGGGTATACCTTCTCTTCTGCAGGAATGGCCACCTCAAGCAGGCAGACATCTTTTGTTTTCAGCAGAAAATCAAGGCCCTCATCAATTTCACGTTCATGAGTAATACGTTTTGCAGGTATATCAAAACCTGAACAGATTTTTACAAAGTCAGGGTTGTAGTTCATATCAGACTCAGCAAAGCGGTTGTCATAAAACAGCTCTTGCCACTGGCGCACCATACCAAGAAAACCATTATTAAACACCAGAATCTTTACCGGGATATTATACATGCGGCAAGTGGCCAGCTCTTGAATACACATCTGAAATGAGCCATCACCCGAGATACAGACAACTTCTTCATTGGGGCTGCCCAGCTTGGCGCCAATTGCAGCAGGAAAGCCAAAGCCCATAGTGCCTAGACCGCCAGAAGTTAACCATTTGCGTGGCTCATTAAAAGGATAATACTGTGCAGCCCACATCTGGTGCTGCCCCACATCGGTTGATATAATGGCCTTACCTTTTGTTTTCTGCCACAGGCGGTTAATTACATACTGTGGTTTGATGTAGCCATTGCTCTGGTTGAACTTGAGGGGGTTTAACTCTTTTAATCTTTTAATACGCTCAACCCAGGGCGCGTTTTTGCGCGCTTTAACCATGGGTATCAGCTTTTTTAATACTGCTTTCAGGTTACCCTGCACCTGAATGTCTACATTAACCCGCTTGTTAAGTTCAGAAGCATCAATGTCAACATGAGCGCGGGTTGCCTGGTGGGCAAAGTCTTCGGTATCACCGGCAACCCGGTCGTCAAAGCGTGCACCCAGCGAGATGATCAAGTCGCATTCAGTAATGGCCTTGTTGGCATAGGCGGTGCCATGCATACCCAGCATACCAAGGCTGAGCTCATGCGTACCAGGAAAGGCGCCCAAACCCATCAACGTACACACAACTGCAATGTCTGCCTTCTCGGCCAACTGCTTGATCTCTTTGGCAGCTTCGGCACCGATGGCGCCACCACCTACGTAAAGCAGGGGTGCCTGGGCCCGGCCAATTGCTGTGGCCAGCTGTTCAAGATCGCCGCTTACACCGGGGTCTTTATAGTGATGAATAGTAAAATTAGGGCGTGAGGGTCTTAGCTGTTTAGTTAACTCAACCTGCACATCTTTGGGAAAATCAACCAGCACCGGGCCCTGCCTGCGCGAGATGGCTACAGTTATGGCCTCTTGCGTAACAGTGGCCACATCATCGGCGCATTTTAACAGAGCATTGTATTTGGTAATAGGAATGCTCATGCCATAGGTATCGACTTCTTGAAAGGCATCGGTGCCAATCGACGAAGTGGGTACCTGGCCGGTAATAGCCAGAATGGGCACAGAATCCATCTTGGCGTCGGCAATGCCGGTCATCAGATTGGTGGCGCCGGGGCCTGAAGTGGCAATACATACACCCAGCTTACCGGTAGCCTTGGCATAGCCTTCGGCAGCGT